>JAJUJN010000474.1 GCA_029265335.1 Alcaligenaceae bacterium | reverse complement strand
GCCCCGACGCCGGGAAGGCGTTTTTGCGACCACTCCAGAAGCGTTCGCGCTGGGCTTCGTCGCGGCTCACTTCCAGGCGCGTGGCGCCCGCTTCGCGCAGCACGGCCAGCATGCGTTCAATCTCTTCGGCCACTTCTTCTTCGGTGCCATCGCTCTCACAGAGCAGAATGGCGGCGGCATCGAGGTCGTAGCCGGCCTGCACGAAATCTTCGGCCGCCTGAATCATGGGCTTATCCATCATTTCGAGGCCGGCAGGAATGATGGCGTTGGCAATGATGCTGGCCACCGCGTTGCCCGCATCGCGCACATCGGCAAAGCTGGCCATGATGCAGCGCGCCAGCTGGGGCTTGGGCGTGAGCCTTACGGTAATCTCGGTGGCAATGCCCAGCATGCCTTCGCTGCCCAGAAAAAGCGACAGCAGGTCGAGCCCGGGGGAGTCGGGGGCTTCGCTGCCGATATCCAGGGGTTCGCCTTTTACCGTGTAGCCACGCACGCGCAACACGTTGTGCAGCGTGAGGCCATATTTGAGGCAATGCACGCCGCCTGAATTTTCGGCCACATTGCCGCCGATAGTGCAGGCGATCTGGCTGCTCGGGTCGGGCGCGTAATACAAACCATGCGCCGCGACAGCTTCGCTGATCGCCAGGTTCCGCACACCGCATTCCACGATAGCGGTGCGGGCCAGTGGATCGATTTTCAGAATTCGGTTGAAACGAGCCAGCGACAGCGTGACGCCGCGGGCCAGCGGTGTGGCGCCGCCACTCAGGCCGGTGCCCGCGCCGCGCGCCACCAGAGGCACGCCCAGCTCATAACAAGTTTTGATCACCGCCACCAGTTCTTCGTGGGTGGCGGGCAGTGCTACCGCCAAGGGCCGCTGGCGGTACGCGGTGAGACCGTCGCACTCCCAAGGGGCCAGCGTTTCCGACTGCCACAGCAAACTGCCCTCGGGCAGGTGCCGCTGCAAGGCCGCGATGACCTCGCGCGGTTCCATGGTGGGGGCGACCGCATCGAGTGCTTCGGTGTAAGGGTGGGCAACAGTAGACATCAAACCTGATCTCGAAAATACATGGCGCAAAGCATGGCGATTCAGTGAGTAAGCTCGCGCATATCGTTGACGACAGAAAGGTCGTGCCAACGCTCAAAGAGCTCGGGGCCATCGTCGCGGCCGCCGGCCAGCACGCAATCCAGAAACTTCTGGCGCAGCGCGGCGGCGTCGAGGGGCCGTTTGGCATGACCTGCCGCGTAGGGTACCTCCTGGCTCACCAGATGGGTGCCGTCTTTGAGCCAGACCTCCACGCGATCCGAGGGCGAGGCAATGGGGTCTTCGGGGTTTTCGCGCGAATCGAGCTCGCGCGTTACGCGGGCTATCAACTGCTGCAGGGCTGGCGAATGCAGGAAATCGGGCTGCAATTGGGCAAACCCGGCATTGCCCGCCAACAGACCGGCAGCTGCGGCAAACTCCACGCTGTAACGCGCTTCCAGTTCGGTGGTGGGTTGTTCATGGCGAGCCATCCAGGCCTGGCGAGTGCCAATATGCACGGCCACGCGTTCCACCTGGGCCGGGTCGAAACCGGGCATTTCGCGGATTTCGCGGGCGGCGTCTACTACCCGGTGGGTGGAATAACACACCGGGTATTGTTTGATGCTCAGGCCCAGCTGCAGCAAATGCAGAGTTTCGGCGCTTGCCGTTTGGTAGGGGCGTTCGACGTCGACTCGGCCCTGCGGTGAAAGCACCTTGAGCAGGCCTGTGGGGTTTTCCAGAGCATCACTGGAGGCCGTGATGCCGGCAGCGGCCAATCTGGCGG
>JAJUJN010000067.1 GCA_029265335.1 Alcaligenaceae bacterium | reverse complement strand
AGGGTCGTGTGTCGCTCCCTTCGTACACAGGCTTGCCATCGATTTTCGATATGTGAAACAAGCGGCGCGGCTCCTGCGGTGAAAGGCTCACGCGCATTTCGGCAAGGTCGGGCTCCAAGCGTTTCATGCCAAAGCTCTGTCCGGCTTCATTGCCGAAATACACGTAGTCGTAGGGCCGAGAATGCAGGCTGGTGGCGGTCCAGAAGCGTTCCTGCAGCGCCGGGAGCTGCTGCGAGATGTCGGGCGAAAAGGTGAGGCCAAGAGGCGCTGCAACTTCGAGCGCCGCCACCGAGCCCAGGAGGTGACGTTGGATTGCGTGCGTAATGTTGGCGACCTTCTGGGTGAGCACGGTGTCCATGCTGTCGCCGATCACGCGTTGACCCGCTTGATGAACGAGCACCGCCACCACCACGGTCAGCAACACGATGCACACCAGGAACGGTGTGAGCAGGCGTCGCTTCAGAGAAGTTGAAGATGTGCCGTGTGCTGCAGACTGAGCGGAAACTGGTGACATGAGCTCGCTAGAAGCTTTTCTTATATCCGATAGTTGCTGCTGGCCATTGTGGGTCGCGTGGCGAGCCGGCATCATAAACAGGAAGCGGCCGATAAGCTACGGCCGTGCGTGAGAATTCAAGCTCAAGCCACTGTGTCGATCACGTATTGTTTCATCCAGCGATGATAGGCGAGATGAGCGTAGCGATGACTCCAGTACAGCGACACCACCAGTTTTTCTTCGGGCAGATCGAGCTCGCGGATGCCCAGCGGTATGGTTTCGGCCAGTTCCTCGGCAATCGAGCGGGCGAGGAGCGCGCAAAGGTCGGTATGTTGTACCAATTGCAGCAAGGCAAGGGTACTCGAGGTGCATTGCCTTACCTGTGCCGTGAGCTGCAACGACTCCAGGAGCTGATTGGGGTGGGTATGACTGCGGGCCGACACAAACTGCAAGCCCTGCAGATCGTTGGGCGACAAAGCGCCCGCGCCCGGCAGCTGCAGAGCGGGGCGGCTCACCAGAACATAACTGTCGCGAATGAGCGCCAGGCTTTCGATGTCTTTCAGGCCGGGCAGATAGCCCAGGGCAAAGTCGATGGCGCCGTCATGCAGAAGGTCGGCTACCTGGGCGGTGTCGTAGGCATCGCACTCCAGGCGTATCCCCGGAGCCTGTTGCCACAGGCCCTGAACGAGCTGAGGCAGGAAGCGGGCCTCGCCCGTGTCACTCATATGAAAGCGGTACGTTTTGCGAACCGTGGCGGGGTCGAACTGACGGTGCTCCATGAGCCCCGTGCTCAGTTCGCGCATGCCGCGTTCAATATGCGGCGCCAGACGGTCGGCTACGGGCGTGGGCCGCACACCTCCGGGCACACGCGTAAAGAGAGGGTCGTTGAGGCCTTGCCGCAAGCGCATGAGGCGTTGGCTGGCAGCGGGCTGAGTAATGCCCAATTGTTGCGCCGCCCGGCTCACGCTGCGCACGTGGTAAAGCACTTGAAAGAACCGAAATAGGTTCAGATCGAATTCGTCGTCTTGCATGGGACTTGGCTCATCGCCTGTCCTGGCGGGACAGGCCAATCTCCTTTTTCAGTCAATAGGTCATGGATGACTAAACTCAAACCTTCTTCCGCAGCAGCCACTAGCTTTCGCTCCCAACTGGGGGCCAACCGGCCGCTGGTGCTGCCGGGTGTCTTCGACGGCCTGAGCGCTCGCCTGGCTGCACGCGCTGGGTTCCAGGCCATTTTCATTGGCGGCTTCTCGGTGGTGGGCACACGATACGGAGTTCCCGACATCGGGCTCAAGTCGCTCACCGACATCCGCAGCGCGGTGGCCGATATTACAGAGGCTTGTCCGCTGCCGGCATTGGTAGACATCGACGACGGCTATGGCGATGTGAAGAACGCCGTGAATACCGTGTGGAGCTATGAACGCCTCGGGGTTTCGGCTTTCATTCTCGAAGACCAGGTGTGGCCCAAGCGTTGCGGTCATCTGGGCAGCAAACGAGTGGTGGAGCCGGGCGTGATGGCGGAAAAGCTGGCAGCGGTGAGGGCAGAACGCAGTTCGCCAGACACCTTCGTATTTGCCCGCACCGACGCCCGCGCGGTTCATGGTCTGGATGATGCCATGCGCCGCGGCGAACGGTATCTGCGGGCGGGTGCCGACGGCCTTTTCATTGAGGCGCCGGAGAGCGTGGAGGAGCTGGAGCGTATTGGTCGCGCCTTCGACGTGCCCATGATCGCCAACCCGCTGGAGGGCGGCAAAACGCCTATTCTCAAGCCTGACGAATACTTTCAATTGGGTTTTGAGGTGTTGCCCTACGGCCTGCATCTGTTGATGCGTGTGGCACAGGTGATGGAACAGGCGCTCAACGATTTGAGCACACAAACTTTTGCCATGGGATACGAAGACACCGCCATGTCGTTCGAGCGGTATCTGGAAGTCGTGGGGCTCCCTGAATGGGATCGTCTCGTGGATGAACATGGAGGCCGCAACGATGGCTGATTGGAAATTTCTTGGCGCCGCAGAAGGTGTGGATGCGATTCGCGCCGGCAAGTTGGATGTTGAAACCTGGGCGAATCTTTGCCTGGAGCGTGTAGCTGAGCGTGACGACGCGGTGCGCGCCTGGGCCTGGCTCGATCCGCAGCAGGTGCGCGACGAGGCGCGCGAGCTCGACAAGTACGACGCCGCGCGCCCGTTGCATGGGGTGCCCATCGGTGTCAAAGACATCATCGACACCGGAAATATGCCCACACAATACAACTCACCGATATACCGGCATTTTCAGCCGGCCGCCGACGCAGCCTGCGTGGCATTGTTGCGGGCTGCCGGTGCTCTGATTTTCGGCAAGGCTGAGACGGTGGAGTTTGCCTCCAACGCCCGCAAAGCCGTGAGCCGCAACCCTTTCAGCCCTGAGCGCAGCCCGGGAGGCTCGTCGAGCGGTTCGGGTGCGGCCGTGGGTGATGGCCAGGTGCCTATCGCCCTGGGCACACAAACCGGCGGTTCGGTGATTCGGCCCGCGTCGTTCTGCGGCGCCTTCGCCATGAAGCCCACTTGGGGAACGGTCTCGCGCGACGGGGTAAAAACCTACGCACCGACTTTGGACACTATCGGCTGGTACGCTCGCAACCCGCGTGACTTGCGTCTGGTGTATGACGTGTACGACACACTCGAGGTCGAGCGAGATGTGCCCGCCAATGCACACTCAACAGCCGACGGCGCAACGAGCGATCTGAGCGGGATGCGCCTCGCCGTTTGCCGTTCGCCCTTCGAAGACCGAGCCGCTCCCGAAACCCTGAAGCTGCTCGACGAAACAGCCGATCGCTTGCGCGAAGCCGGGGCCACGGTAGTGCCCCTGAGTTTGCCGGCACATTTCCAGACGCTGGCAGCAGCGCACTTCACGATCATGCGGGCCGAAGGCCGGGTGAGCTTTCTGCGCGAGTACCGCACGGAGCGACACCGTCTACACGACTTCATTGCCGACCATTTTGCGCCTCACCCCGAGGTCACGCGCCAGGCTCTTCTGCAAGCCTACGACCTGGCTGCGACATGTCGGATTGAATTCGATGAGCTCGCCGGTGAGGTCGACGGCATCATCACGCCCAGCAGCGTTGGCTACGCGCCGCAGGGGCGCGACGATACCGGCGACCCGGTGCTGAACGCCATGTGGACGCTGCTGCACGCGCCCTGCATTCACCTTCCGTCGGTGGCATCGTGGCTGGAGCTACCGCTGGGCGTCACGCTTACCGGGCCCAGGGGTAGCGATCGCCGGCTGCTCACCTTGGCCGAAGCTATCACCGCTGCCGGAATTGCGGCAGCCAACCCGTTGCGTCATTGAATCAACCATCAGGAGGACACATCATGAAAAAGCCACTTTCATTGCGCCGCTACTGGCGCGAGGGCGCCATGGCAGCCAGCTTGCTGGCAGCACCGGCGATCACTTGGGGCGCTGCCGCGGCGCCCGATTGCGACACGATCAAAATCGTGGAGCCTTATCCGCCCGGCGGTGGCACCAACCTGGTGGCGCGCATGGTGGCCGAAGAGATCACTCGCTCCACGGGCATGGGCAGCTATGTCGAGAACCGACCGGGCGCCAGCGGCAATATTGGCTCGGCCTACGCGGCGCGCGCCAAGCCCGATGGTTGCACCATTCTCATCGGCACGGATGCCACCCATGCCGGTAACTATTACCTCTTCGAAAGCAAACCCTATCACCCTCTCGAGGATTTCGTGCCGCTGGCCAAGGCGGGTACCAACCTCATCGCTCTGGTAGGGAACCCCAGCGTCGAGGCCGATGATCTCGCCAGTCTGGTGGCGTTGCTGCAAGAGGATTCGTCCGACATGTTTTACGGCTCGTCGGGCATCGGCTCACCCCATCACCTGTCCGGCGAACTTCTCAACTCACTGGCCGGCGTGGAAATGACTCACGTGCCTTATGCGGGCGGGTTGCCGGCAATCACCGACCTGATCGGAGGTCAGATTCCCTTGGCGTTCTCGAGCCTGACTTCGTCGGAGCCCCACATTCGTTCGGGTGAAGTGAGAGCCTATGGCTTGACCAACACCGAGCGCTTCGAGGGCCTCCCCGACCTGCCCACCATTGCCGAAGTGGTTCCTGGTTTCGAGATCAACTCCTGGTTGGCTTTCTTCGGGCCGGCCGGCATGGCGCCCGAGCACATTGCGTTCTTCAACGAAACCATCCGGCGCGCGCTCAACTCGGAAAAGAACAAGGCCAACCTGGAAGGCATGGGGCTGGTGGTGGCCGATGAGTCGCCCGAAGAGTTTGCCAAACAGCTCAAGGCCGACTTTGAAAGCCGCGGTGAGCTGATTCAGGCCAACGACATCAGCATGGACGACTGACGGGCGCTCTCTGCGCTAGGCCGTGTCGGCAGCACCGATCACGGCCGTGAGGTCGATTTCCACCAGCATGCCTGGCCAGGCCAGGGCCGTGATCACCAGCAAGGTATGTGCTGGCGGCGCCAGGCCCTCGAAGGCTTCGCGCCTTGCCCTCTGATAGTGTGACAGGGCGCGGGCATCCACCACATAGGCCGTGATTTTCACCACGTCGGCCAGACTCGCGCCATGCTTGGCCAATACCTGGCTGGCTTTGTGGTACGCCAGCTTGGTTTGCGCATACACATCGCCAATGTGCTGGATATCTCCGGCCTCGTCGCCGAGCGCTTCGGCACCTATCCCGGATAGGTACAAGGTGGTGGCGGGGCCTTGCACGCTCACCACTTCAGCAAACAGATTGCGCGACCAGGGCGCGGAAGGGTGAACCTGCTTCTGGAAGGGGGTAGTCATGGCGGACTCGCCGGAGAGTGTGGAAGGTTCAGTATGCTCCTACCGTCACGCGCGAGAAAGCCTGAGATGTTCTGCGTGCCATCCATTTCGATCATGAAGACACTCGCTGGTCCGCCGTGATGGTCTCATGCTGAGTTCGTATATTCTTGGAGTTTGCGCTGTTTCGAAGAGGTTCGAATGCGAAGGTGGTTCGCATCTGGAAGCTGCAGGGCCGGGGTGTTGGCCTTGCTGGGACTGCTGATCACTGCCACGGCTGCCAACGCTGCCCCGGCTCCGCCGCCGGGCTGGCAGGTTGTGGTGAGTGATCGGGCTTGCCTGTTGCGCACCCATGCTCTCACCGCAGACTCTACGCATCCCTGGCGCCTGCATCTGGGTTACGTGGCGGCAAGGCCCGGACAGATGCTGTTGATTGTCACGCATCCGCAGCTGCGCTCGCTCCGACTGCAGCGCGGCACAGAATTGGGTTTGATCGTGAACGACCGCTACTTCAGGGGGGAGCGCGCACTGCTGCGGCGCGGCGAACTGGTGGTGCCGATAAGCGACAGCGGAGGATTGCAGCGTCAGCTGGAACAGGCCGAGAAGATCGGCGTTGGAGTGCGCGCTTATCGCTCGGCGCGCGCTGCCGAATGGCTGAGTTTCAGCATGGGTTACATCGGCAGCGCTGCGCAGTGGTTACGTGCCTGCCGCGCAGGCTCCTGATCAGCGCAGGATTTCGTCGTGGGCGCGGAGGTCGAACACCAGCACCTCGGCATCGCGACCCTGGCTCAGAGTGATGTTGGGAGCCTGACGCAGCTTGAGGCCGTCGCCGGCGTGCAGGGTTTGGCCGTTGACGTTGATCTGGCCTCGCGCCACATGCACGTAGCCGTAGCGGTCGGCCGGCAGCTCCAGGGTGGCCTCTTCGGCGCCATCGAAAAGCCCGGCCAGCACACGTGCATCTTGGTAGATTTGCAGCGAACCGCCGTCGCCCTCGGGCGAGATGATGAGTTTGAGGCGGCCGCGTTTGTCGGCAGCCGAGAAATGCTCCTGCTGGTAGCGCGGCGCCACATCCTGCTGGTTGGGCACGATCCAGATCTGCAGAAAGTGCACAAGCTCGGTGTTGGAAGCGTTGTATTCGCTGTGTTGCACCCCGGTGCCGGCGCTCATCAGTTGCACATCACCCGGCCGGATCACCGAGCCGGTGCCCATGGAGTCGCGATGCTCCAGTTCGCCTTCGAGCACGTACGAGAAAATCTCCATGTTGCTGTGGCCGTGGGTATCGAAACCGCGGCCGGGTTGCACCCGATCTTCGTTGATCACCAGCAGATCCGAAAAGCCCAGGTGATTGGGGTCGTAGTAGCGGCCGAACGAAAAGGTGTGGCGCGATTCCAACCAACCGAAGTTGGCCGCGCCGCGTTGTTCGGCGGGGCGATGTTCCATCATTGAACTCTCCTTAAAAAGATGGTTGATCGAAATCGGCGCCTGAACCCGATGCTCAGGGAGCGAGGGCTTCGATCGCAACGGTAACGGTGACTTCGTCGGCAATATGAGGCGCGAACTTGTCCATATCGAAGTCGCTGCGCAAGATGGTGGTTTGAGCGTCGGCGCCGATAGCCGGCTTTTGCATCATGGGGTGGGGCGTAGACACAAAGTGGGTCACGTCGAGCGTGACCGGCTGAGTAATGCCCTTGAGTGTGAGCTCGCCCACGATCTGGCTGGGTACGTCACCGTCGAAGATCACTTCTTTCGACACAAAGCGAGCTTCCGGAAACTCTGCCGTGGCCAGGAAGTCTGCGCCTTGGATGTGCCCGTCGAACGCCTCGGAGCCAGTTGCGACCGACGTGGTATCGATGACGATGTCCACCTCACCTGTCTTGGCTTCGGGGTCGAACACAATGGTGCCGGATATATCGTCGAACCGACTGAGCTGGGTGGAAAGACCCAGGTGGTTGTATGAGAACCGGGCGAAGCAGTGATCGCTGTCGAGTTGATACTCGGTGGGCGCGGCCAGCGCGGGTGCAACCAAAAGACTGCTGAAGGCCAGAACGGTGGTAATGCGAGCAAATTTCGTTTTCATATAGAACTCCAAAGGTTGTGTGTTGGGAAAAGAACCGACCGGTACAGAAGACCGGGCGAGTTTTTTACAGGTAGAGGCAAACGTTACGGTGTGGCCACGAGCTGGAATCGAACGTTGACCTCATGGGCCACCACGCTGTCGCTGGCCCAGTCGCCTTCGCCGATGGCAAAGTCGCCACGGTGGAGGGTGAATTCGCCGTTGAGCATGCCGCGGGTGGCGTCGCCCGTGAAGCTCACCGGCACCTCGATCTCTTGGGTGGTTCCCTTGATGTCGAGCGTGCCCGAGGCCTGGTACTGGTCGTTACCCGTGGCTTCGAGATTGTGCAGTTCGAATATGGCAAGCGGATGTTCGCTCGCGGCAAACCACTCGGGTTTGCCCACTTCCTCGTTGATTTCCGGCATGCCGATATCCACCGAGGCCACCGGAATTTCAAAACGCGCTTGCGCTGCGGTGGGTTGGGCAGGGTCGAAAGACATCTCGCCCCTGAGCTCGTTGAAGCTGCCGTGCAAGGCGACACCCATCTGGCTGTAGGTGAATTCAACCTGGCTCTCGGCGGGCTGAAATTGTGTGTATTGCACGGCCAGCGCAGGGCTGGCGAGCCCCACTGCCAAAGCCAATCCCGCCAACCAGTGCGGGGTAGTGAACTGCGGATTCATCAAAATCTCTCCTGAAGATGGGTGTTAGACATCAATTTCGTGATTGGTTGCCGGGCAGCATGCGCAGCAGCACGTCGTCGCGGTCTACCACGTGATGTTTGATTGCGGCGCCCACGTGGGCCACCAGCACCGCCATCAGGCCAATATTGAGGCTGAAGTGCAGCTGTTGCAGTCGTTCGCCCAAGGCGGGATCACGGCTGAGCAAATCGGGTAGAGGCAATACGCCGAACCAAACGGTGGGCACCCCTTTGGCCGAGCTCATCAACCAGCCCGAGAGCGGAATGGCCAGCATCAGCCCGTAGAGCAGCCAATGTCCCGCGTGGGCGGCCCACCGCTGCCAGGCTGGCATGCTGGCCGGCAGGGGGGGCGGTGGATGGCGCCAGCGCCACCCGAGCCGGAGCAGAACCAGCAGGAAGATGGTGACGCCGATCCACTTGTGCCATGAGATCCATTGCAGTTTGCGGGGCGAGAACGGCATGTCCTGGATCAGGAATCCGAGCAACAACATGCCAACAATCATCAGCGCGATCACCCAGTGGAGGGCTTTGGCGGTGGAGGTGTAATGGATTCGAGTCATGCCGCTACTGTACGCAAAAATGGGTGTCCGAAATAGGGCATAATCAAAAAATCACAATTGCTGGAATAGCAACAATGGGTCGACTCGATGCCATGGCGCTTTTCGTTAGGGTTGCCGAATTGGGGAGCTTTGCCGCGGCGGCCACTCAACTGGGGGTAGCCCGTTCGGTGGTCACCCGCCAGATCGCCAAACTCGAAGCCCATCTGGGCGTGAAGCTCCTGGAGCGCACCACGCGCCGGCTCTCGCTCACCTCCGCCGGGCAAATCTATCTCGAACGCTGCCGCAACATCCTCACCGAGGTAGAAATAGCAGAAGAGGCCGTGGCCGAGGGCAGACATGAGCCCAAAGGCCCGATTCGTATGGGTTTGCCGCTGAGCTTCGGGCTACGACGCT
>JAJUJN010000215.1 GCA_029265335.1 Alcaligenaceae bacterium | reverse complement strand
GCATGCGGCTGGTGATTGAGCTCAAGCGCGGCGACGTGCCCGAGGTCGTGCTCAATAATCTGTATAAGCACACCCATCTGCAAGATACCTTCGGCATGAACTTCGTGGCGCTGGTCGAGGGGCAGCCCCTGCTGCTCAATCTCAAGCAGATGGTCGAGTATGTCCTCAACCATCGCCGCGATGGGGTCACTCGGCGCACTGTTTATCAGTTGCGGCGAGCCCGCGAGCGTGGCCACGTGCTCGAGGGTCTGGCCGTGGCTCTGGCCAACATCGATGAGTTCATCGCCATCATTCGTGCGGCCGCGTCGCCACCCGAGGCCCGGGTGGCGCTCATGGAGCGCGACTGGGATTCTTCTCTGGTGCGCGAGATGCTCACGCGGGCGCAGAGCGATACCCCCGGAGGCAGCGCAGCCTACCGGCCGGATGGCCTTGACCCTCAGCTGGGTCTGCAAACCGACGGTCGCTATCGCCTGAGCGAGACCCAGGCTCAAGAAATTCTCAACATGCGTCTGCAGCGCCTCACCGGGCTCGAGCAAGACAAAGTACTCGGTGAATACCGCGACGTCATGGCCAACATTGCCGACCTTCTCGATATTCTGGCCCGTCCCGAGCGCATCACCGAAATCATCGCCGACGAGCTCATCGCCTTGCGCAATGAATACTCGGTGAACACCAAAGACGTTCGCCGTTCACGCATCGAATACAACGCCACCGAGCTCGACACCGAAGACCTCATCACGCCGATGGATATGGTCGTCACGCTCTCGCACAGCGGCTACATCAAGAGTCAGCCGCTGTCGGAGTATCGCTCGCAGCGGCGGGGCGGACGCGGCAAGCAGGCCACGGTCACCAAAGAAGACGACTGGGTCGAGCAGCTGTTCATCGCCAACACTCACGACACCATTCTGTGCTTCAGCAACCGGGGCCGGGTGTACTGGCTCAAGGTGTGGGAAGTGCCGCAAGGCTCGCGCACGTCGCGGGGCCGACCGCTCGTGAATATGTTCCCCCTGGAAGACGGCGAAAAGATCACGGTCATCCTGCCGGTCAAAGGCTTTACCGACGATCGCTACGTGTTCATGGCTACCTCACGGGGCACGGTGAAGAAAACCCCGTTGTCGCATTTCTCCAACCCGCGGCGGGCGGGCATCATCGCGGTCGACCTCGACGAAGGCGACTTCCTCATTGGTGCCGGGGTTACCGACGGCACCCACGACATCATGCTGTTCTCAGATGCCGGCAAGGCTGTGCGCTTTGCCGAGTCCGACGTGCGGCCCATGGGGCGCAACGCGCGCGGGGTAAGAGGCATGATGCTCGATGAAGGTCAGCAAGTGATCTCGCTGCTGGTGGCCGACGGCACCCAGGCCAGCGTGCTCACGGCGACCGAAAATGGCTACGGCAAACGCACGCCAATCACCGAGTACACCCGTCATGGGCGCGGCACCAAGGGCATGATCGCCATCCAAACCAGCGAGCGCAATGGTGAAATGGTCGGCGCGGTGCTCGTGCAGCCGTCCGACGAAATCATGCTCATCACCAATACCGGTGTGCTGGTGCGCACCCGGGTCGATGAAATCCGCGAAATGGGCCGCGCCACTCAGGGCGTCACCCTCATCAACGTCGACGATGGTGGCCGGCTCTCGGGTGTGCAGCGCGTCAACGAAACCGACCTGCTCGAAAACGACGACGAAACCGAGGATCAAGCCGGCGAACACCCGTCGGCGTCGGCAGAGTCGAGTGAATCCGGCGCAGACACCCCGCCCGACACTTCCAGCGATTCACAAGATGGCAACGAAGACAACTCCGATGACCCGACCGTTTAACTTCTCGGCGGGCCCGGCCACGCTGCCCGAAAGCGTGTTGGAGCAGGCCGCGGCCGAAATGCTCGATTGGCGCGGCAGCGGTATGTCGGTAATGGAAATGAGCCATCGCGGCCGCGAGTTCGGGCAGATCTGCGACCAGGCCGAAGCCGATTTGCGAGAGCTGCTGGGCCTGTCCGGCGACTATGCCGTGCTTTTCAT
Organism: Alcaligenaceae bacterium; assembly: GCA_029265335.1. GTDB lineage: Bacteria > Pseudomonadota > Gammaproteobacteria > Burkholderiales > Burkholderiaceae_B > Verticiella. Next base: position 2,529 of record JAJUJN010000215.1, on the reverse strand, counting down.
GCAAGGCGGCGCCACGGCCCAGAATGCCCTGTTGCCGCTCAACCTCATCGCGCGCAAGCCCGAGCGTCAGGCTGATTACCTCATCACGGGATCGTGGTCGCGCAAGTCTTGGGTTGAGGCGCAGCGCTACGGCGACATTCATGTGGTGGCCCAGTCGAGCGAAGCCCGCCACATCGATGGCCGCGAGCAAGGTTCTTTTACCTGGGTGCCGCCGGTCGCCGAGTGGCAGGTGCGCAAAAGTGCCAGCTACCTGCATTTCTGCTCCAACGAAACCATCGGTGGCGTGGAGTTTCTGAACTGGCCCACGCAGCAGGAGCTGGGCGTGCACGATGTGCCGCTGGTCGTGGACGCATCCTCGCATTTCCTGTCGCGCCCCTTTCCCATCGAGCGCGCGGGCGTCATTTATGCCGGCGCCCAGAAGAACGCCGGCCCGGCCGGGGTTACCGTGGTGGTGGTGCGTCGCGATCTGCTCGGCCACGCCTTGCCCGAATGCCCTTCGGCTTTCGATTTTGCCAATGTGGCCAAGGAGTCGTCGCGTTTCAATACGCCGCCCACCTACGCCATCTATATCGCTGGTCTAGTGTATCGATGGATACTCGATCAGGGTGGGCTGGCCAGTATGGACGAGGCCAATCGAGTGAAAGCCGAGAGGCTCTACCAATTCATCGACAACAGCCAGTTCTATCACAACTCTATACACACCGCCGTGCGATCACGCATGAACGTTCCGTTCGTACTGGCCAACGAATCGCTGAACGACGCCTTCCTGGCGGGCGCCCAGCAAGCCGGCCTGTTGGCGCTCAAAGGGCACAAAAGCGTTGGCGGCATGCGTGCCTCCATTTACAACGCGATGCCGCTGGCGGGCGTCGAGGCTCTCATTGATTACATGAAAACCTTTGAGAAGACGCATGGATGATGCATTGAAGAAGCGTCTCGCGCCCTTGCGCGAGGCGATCGATGAAGTGGATCGCCAATTGCTCGAGCTGGTGAACCGTCGCGCTCGTTTGGCGCAGGATGTGGGCGTGGCCAAGCACGAACTCGGCGGCGAAGACGTCGCCGTGATTCGCCCCGAGCGCGAGGCGCAGATCATTCGCGCCTTGCAAGAGGCCAACCCTGGGCCTTTGCCGGCAGCCTCCATTCGCGCCATCTGGGCCGAATTGATCTCGGGCTGTCGTGGCCTGGAGCGAGGCCTCACCGTGGCCTATCTGGGGCCCGAAGGCACCTACTCCGAAATGGCGGCTTTGGGCCATTTTGGTCACGCCATCACGGCTGTGCCTTATCCCACCATCGATGCGGTGTTTCGCGCGGTGGAAACCAGCGAAACCGACCTCGGCATTGTGCCGATCGAGAACACCACCGAAGGCGCGGTCAGCCGCACGCTCGACCTTTTCTTCAGCACGCCGTTGCAAATCGCTGGCGAATACTCGCTCAAGGTTCATCAATGCCTGATGACCAAGTCGGGCACACTCGACGGTGTCACCCGAGTGCTGGCTCATCCGCAATCGTTGGCACAATGCCATGGTTGGTTGAACCAGAACGCAGCGGGCCTGATGCGTGAAGCGGTGAGCAGCAACGCCGAAGCCGCCCGCCAGGCGTCGCTCGACCCCACCGTGGCAGCCATCGCCGGTGAGTTGGCCGCCAACAAATGGGGCTTGCAGCTGGTGGCCACGGGTATCCAAGACGAAGCCCACAATCGCACCCGGTTTGTGGTGATCGGGCATCACGACACGCCGCCTTCGGGCAACGACAAAACCAGCGTGTTCGTGGCCGTACCCAACCGCGCCGGTACGGTTCACGAAATGCTGCAACCCTTGGCCGAGAACCAGGTGTCGATGTCGCATCTCGAGTCGCGACCGGCGCGTACCGGCCAGTGGGAGTACTACTTTTATCTGGACCTCGTTGGCCACCGCTTGGATCCCCACGTGGCCGCCGCCCTGGACGGCCTGCAGCGCGTGGCCGCCTATTGCAAATTGCTGGGCTCATATCCGGCACAGCCGTGAACCCCTCACACTTATCTTCAACACCCTCGGTCATGCCATGAAATGTCGGAGTGCAGCATGGAAGTGAAAGATCTGCCTGTTCCAGGTCATATCGATGCCCTGGCCCCTTACCACGCCGGCAAGCCCATCGAAGAGCTGGCGCGCGAGTTCGGGCTGGACCCGGCTCATATCATCAAGCTGGCATCCAACGAGAACCCGCTGGGCATGTCGCCACGCGCGCGTGAGGCCGCGGTTGCGGCGCTGGTGGAAGGGTCGCGCTATCCGGATTCCAACGGGTTCTACCTGAAAGCGGCCTTGGCCGAGCATTACGACGTCGAGCCCGGCTGGCTGACGCTGGGGAACGGCTCCAACGATATCCTGGAGATCGTTGCCGACGCCTTCCTGGGCCCCGGCGCCTCGTCGGTGTACGCGCAGTACGGTTTCACCGTCTATCGCCTGGCCACCCAGGCAGCGGGTGCGCGCCACATCATGGTTCCGGCCCGCGCGTACGGGCACGACCTCGACGCCATGCGCGAGGCAATCGACGAGG
>JAJUJN010000244.1 GCA_029265335.1 Alcaligenaceae bacterium | reverse complement strand
GGGTCTGTGCCCCACGTAGTCGTGCAACTTCCAGCGATCCTTTCTCACCATGAAAGCCGCGGAGTTGCTGCCCGCCGCGTGATATTCACTGAACACCACACGTTCTGCATCGTAGGGCTCGCTGGCGATCTCGTGCAGATCGCGGCCGGGACGCTGCTGGTTGTCTGGGGTGTCAGCAACGCCAGTGGCGCGCAGGATGGTGGGGTAGAGGTCGAGCAGGTCGACTGGGGTGTCGCATTCGCCCGCTTTTACGTCGGGCCCGGCAAGAATCATGGGGATGCCCACGCTTTCTTGATAGAGGGTGGATTTGCCCCACAACCCGCGCGCGCCCACGTTGTCGCCATGATCGGAGGTGTACACCACGGTGGTGTGGTCGGCCATGCCGCTTTGTTCGAGGGCCTGCAGGATCTGTCCCACGTTGTGATCCAGGAAACTGCACAAGCCCAGATAGGCAGCTACGGCTTGCTTGCGCTCGCGGGGATGACGGAATTGACCTTCGTTATCCATGAACTGAGCGTATTCTTCAACCCACGGATGCCGCTGATAGCCTTGAGCGGGGTGAAGTTTGGGTTCGGGCAGGCTATCGAGCGGATAGAGATTGTAAAAGCGCTCTGGCGCAATCAACGGGAAATGCGGCGCCACGAGGCCGATGTACAGCACGAAAGGTTCCTGCGCGCCAGCACCGGCGGCGTGGAGCCATTGCACCGCACGTTGCGTCACCTCGCGGTCGTAGGCCGTGTAGGGCGATTCGCCGGCGCCAATGTGCTCACCCAGCATGCGTTTGGCGTCGGGTCGCGAAATGTACGGCGCCCTGATCGAAGCCCAAACCATGCCATGTCCACCCACCACGTGCATGGGGATGTGCTCGCGGTCGAAGCCAGCCGGGTCTTCCTCGGCTCGGTAGTGGAGTTTGCCGATGCTTTCTACCCTTATGTTCTCCGCCTGCAGGCGGTGGCCCCAACCGGGAATCGTGCCAGCGTAGGGCATGGCGTTGTCCCAGTGACGGATCTGGTGCACGCGCATGCCAGTGGCGAAAGCGGCACGGGCCGGCACGCAAATCGGGCTTGGGGTGTAGGCATTGCGAAACCGCATGCCGCGGGCAGCGAGGGCGTCCAGATGAGGAGTTTGAACCAAAGGATGGCCGGCGCAGCCCAGGTAGCGCGGGTCGTGCTCATCGGACATGATCACAATAACGTTCTTGCGGGTCATTCAATTTCCATCGTGGTCGTGGGGTCGCGGGGCGGTTGGGCGGGGAAAACGTACTCCGACAGCTGCTTGGCAGGTCTGCCCGCCGCTCTTGGCGGCAGGCTGGGCGCCTGCACAGCCTTATCGTGCTCCGGCGGGTCAGTCGGCGCGGTGGCCGGAGCGCTCCACAACCCCTTGCCAGGTGTCGTGGGTGTCGCGGATCTGCGCGTTCAATGATTCGGGAGTGTCGGCATACACCTCGTACTCCATTTGCTGCAGCAAGGAAGTGGCGCGGGGCGAGTTCACCGCGGCGGTGATGGCCTGATTCAAATCGGCCACCACGTCGTCGGGGGTGCCACTGGGTGCGAAGAAAGTGAGAATTTCATCCAGCACCAGGCCGTCGTAGCCCAGTGATTTGAAAGTGGGAACATCGGGCAGTGCCTGGTTCCGTTCCGCTTCGGAGACGGCGATGATGCGCAGCCGCCCTTGCCTGTGCATGGGCAACAGGTTGGGCATGGTGGTGATCACTGCCGGGAGGGTGCCGCCGATGGCATCGGTGACTGCCGCCGACCCACCTTTGTAGGGGATGTGCGTGAGAGGCACTCCACTTTGCTCGCTCAGAATGCTGCCGATGAAATGCATGGCAGTGCCGGTGCCCGGTGTGCCATAAGCGCCGAGCATGGAGTCTTCGCGGGCGAGCTCGAGAAAGTCCTTCAGGTTGTCGACAGGGCTGGAATCTCCCACGGCCAAGGCAAATCCCATGCGCACCGCGCTTCCCACAGCAGTGACATCTTGCAGGGGGTCGTAGTTCACTTCGCTTACCACATGGGGCGCGAGGGTGATGGTTTCGGCTGGCGACATGATGATGGTGCGGCCGTCGGGCTTGGCGCGAGCGAGGGCCGCCATGGCGATACGTCCCGCCGCGCCCGGGCGGTTCTCGACTATGGCCTGGTAGCCCTGCTCGTGGAGAGCCTCTGCCACTACGCGGGCCACGGTGTCTACCGTGCCGCCTGGCGAATAACCCACCAATACGGTGAGCGGCTTCGGGTCGGCGTGCAAAGGAGAGGAGCCGAACACGACGGCGCTGGCAAGGCCGACCAGCCACTGGCGGAGATGGCGATAACGGGTGCGCATGAAAATCTCCCGGTATGTTGATATTTTGATGGCGCGGAGTTGCGACGGATGTCGTCTCACAGTGTCTCAGCTTCTGGTTAAGGTGAGAAATACTAAATGGCGCAGCATGATATAGAGAAAACTCAATATTGAGCGGTTGAGTGTGGGTTTTTCGCCTACTCGCGGAGCTTGCCGCAGGTCGGTGGCGCCACGTTGAAGGAATGGCGTGCCGGCGCGGTCGCGGCTGTCTATACTCGTTGCCAAGAGCGGGGTTCAACGGCCCCGTTGCCACCTCTCTGCTTTCAAATCTCAGTTTTCCGGAGTGTCAGCCCATGTACACCACTCTTATCGAGCCCACCGAACTTGCCGCGCTCGATCCCGGTCAGGTTTGCATCATCGACGCTCGCCACGATCTCGCCGACCCCGCTGCCGGGCGTCGGGCCTGGCGCCAGTCGCGCATTCCCGGGGCAATATTTCTTCATGGCGACGACGATCTCGCCGGCTCGTCGCGGAGCGGCCGCGGCAGGCATCCCTTGCCCGATCGCGAAGCCTTTCACCGCACGATGGTGGCGGCGGGTGTGGGCAAGAATATGCAGGTGGTGATCTACGATGCGCAGAACGGCGTGTTCGCCTCGCGCGTGTGGTGGATGTTGCGCTGGCTTGGCCATCGGCCCACCGCCGTGCTCAACGGCGGCTGGCAGGCTTGGCAACAAGCCGGTCTGCCGATCGACGAAAGCTCAGCGCCACAACGCAACGGGTTTCGTGGGCCGGCTGCTCAACCTCTGGAGCTGGGGGTGTCCCTCACGGGGCAAGTCGACGTCAACGACGTGCTGCGCAATCTCGAGCAGCCGCGACTCACCCTGGTGGATGCGCGGGCGGCGCCGCGCTATCGCGGCGAAGTCGAGCCCCTCGACCCAGTGGCTGGCCACATACCCGGCGCCTTGAACCGACCGCAAACCTTGAATCTCACCGACGAGGGCCGTTTCAAGTCGCCGGAGCGTCTGCGCCAGGAGTTCCAAACGCTATTGGGATCGCGAGCGCCCGAAACCGTCGTGCATTCCTGCGGCTCCGGGGTAAGTGCCTGTCACAACATCCTGGCCATGGAGTACGCCGGCCTGGCGGGCTCGTGGCTATACCCCGGCTCGTGGAGTGAATGGTGCAGTGATCCCTCCCGCCCTGTGGCGCGCGGCGACGCTCCATAAGGCGTCACGCAGGGCGCCGTGTCCTTTTTAAGGACGACTACCCTTGCCTGAGCCTTTTGCTAAGGTGTTGCCGCTTGCCTGCCCGAGGCAAAGCCAGCTTCGGGCCCTGGGTGGGTCATCTTGTTGCATTCTGCGGAGTCACTCATTGTGAATGATTTGGTTGCCTTGCCCGCACCCGGGCTCGAGCGGTTTATGGACCTCGAAGTGGAAGTGGCGGCCCCTATCGAGGTGGGCCGTACGCCGGCCGGCTTGCGCCGCGTCATTCCCATTGTGGGTGGGCGGTTCACCGGACGGGATTTCAATGGCAAGGTGGTTCCCGGCGGCGCCGACTTTCAAGTGATTGCTACCGACAGCCTGGCGCTGCTCGAAGCGCGCTATGTGATAGAAACCGACGCCGGCCACCGTATCTACGTGGATAACCAGGCTATGCGCGGTGGGCC
>JAJUJN010000149.1 GCA_029265335.1 Alcaligenaceae bacterium | reverse complement strand
TTCGCCCGAAGAGTTTGCCGAGATCCTCGCTGCCGACGTGAAGATGCGGGGTGAGCTCATCGAGGCTGCCGGCATCGAAGCCGAATAATCACGTATTAGAGATGAATCACGACATGGAAAGAAACCGGTCTACCGGGCCCTTGCAGGGCATCGTTGTCGTCGAGTTGGGCCACAGCGTGGCTGCACCGTACGCGGGGCAGGTGCTGGGCGATCTCGGCGCCGAGGTCATCAAGATCGAAAAGCCTGCGGGCGACGACGCCCGTCACTGGGGCCCTCCGTTTCTCGACGGCGTCGCCGCCACGTTTCAGGCACTCAACCGGGCCAAGCGTTCGGTGGTCGTGAACTTGCGCGACCCCGCGCAGCTCCAGGGCCTGAAGGATTTCATCGTGGCGCGCGCCGATGTCGTGCTGCAGAACATGCGCCCGGGCAACACCGACAAGCTCGGCCTGGGTGCAGCGGCACTGCGTGAGCTCAAACCCGAATTGGTGTACTGCAACATGGGTGCCTTCGGAGCCCACGGCCCGCTGGCCGATAAACCCGGCTACGACCCGCTGATGCAGGCCTTTGGCGGCATCATGAGCGTGGTGGGCGAGCCCGATCGTCCCTCGGTTCGGGTGGGGCCTTCCATCATCGATCAGGGCACCGCCATGTGGGCCGCGCTGGGCATCGTGGCGGCGCTGCTGCAACGCAAAGACACCGGCGAAGGCGCGGTGGTGGATGTGTCTTTGTTCGAAACTGCAGTGGCCTGGATGACCATGCAGTGTGCGCAATACGCCGGCTCTGGTGAATTGCCGCGCAAGGCGGGCTCGGGCCAGGCTGGCATCGTGCCTTACCGCGCTTACGAAACCGCCGACGGTGAACTGGTCGTGGCCGCCGGCAACAACACGTTGTTCGAACGTCTGGCCAAGGTGTTGGGTCACCCCGAGTGGCCGCAAGACGAACGCTTTGTCGACAATCCCACGCGAGTTGCCAATGCCAGCGCGCTCTACGCGCTCATCGAGCCCGAGATGAAGCGTCGCACTTCTGCCGAATGGGTGGAGCTGCTCGAAGAGGCAGGCGTGCCCTGCGCACCGGTACAGAACGTGGCCGAAATGCTCGACCACCCACAAACGGCTGCACTGGGCATTGTGCAAGAGGTGGCGGGCTCCAGTGCGCCGCTGGTGGGTCTGCCCATATCCTTCAACGGCAAACGGCCACAGCCGCAGGGCGCTTCACCGGCGCTGGGCGCCCACACCGAGCTCCTTGCGCCGTTCATTGCCGGCAGCCGTCAGGCTGCCAACGATTCCTGACCTTATCCGCTGGCTCATGAAACTCCCCAACTACTCCATGCTCCGTCTCGAACAGCCTGCCGATCACGTGCTGCTGGCGAGCTTCAATCGGCCCGAGGTGATGAACGCCATCAACACTCAAACGGGTCGGGAACTATTCGATCTGTGGTCGCGCCTCACCGCTGATCCTGAAGATATCCGCTGTGTCATTCTCACCGGCACTGGCGATCGGGCATTCTGCGCGGGCGGCGATTTGAAAGAACGCAACGGCATGAGCAATGCCGAATGGCAGGCACAGCACGAACTCTTCGAACGCGCGTTCATGCTGTTGCTGGAATGTCCCATACCCGTGATCGCTGCCGTGAATGGGGTGGCCTACGGTGGCGGTTGCGAAACGCTGCTGGGTTGCGACTTTGTCTACGCAGCAGAGCATGCCCGCTTTGCGCTCTCCGAAACCCGACTGGGCATCATGCCGGGCGGCGGCGGCACGCAAACCCTGGCCCGCGCCGTGGGCGAGCGTCGAGCCAAGGAACTGATACTCACGGCACGACCCTTCACGGCGCAGCAGGCCTACGAATGGGGCATGGTGAACGCCGTGTTTCCCGGCGATCAACTGCTCACCGAAGCCTTGGCCACCGCCCAGGAGATCGCCGGCAACGCTCCCTTGTCGGTGCGCCAGGCCAAAAAGTCGATTCATTACGGTCTGCAAACCGATATTCTCACTGGCTATCGATTCGAGATCGAAGCCTATAACCGACTCGTCACTACCGAAGACCGCCTGGAAGGGGTGCGCGCCTTCAACGAAAAGCGCAAACCCAACTGGCAGGGCCGCTAGGAGATTCTCATGTCCGATCGAGACGTCACAGTATGCGAAGTGGGCCTGCGCGACGGCCTGCAAATGGTGAACACTTTCTTTCCCACCGACGAGAAACTGGCCTGGATTCGGGCCGAAGCCGCCACGGGAATGCCGCAGATCGAAGTCACTTCGTTCGTGCCGCCCAAACTGGTGCCGCAGTTTGTGGATGCGGCCGAGGTGGCGAGCGCAGCGCTGCAAATTCCCGGGCTCTCGGTAGTGGGCTTGGTGCCCAACCTCAAGGGCGCGCAGCGCGCAGTGGAGCTGGGCGTGCACAAGCTCAACTTCGTCATGTCGGTCAGCAAAACCCACAACCTGAAGAACGTGCGTCGTGAGCGCGAGGAGTCGGTCGCCGACTTCGCCCGTATCGCCGAGATGCTGCGCGAGCTTCCTGCCGAACGCCGGCCCATTTTGTGTGGTGGGCTCTCTACCGCTCTGGGCTGCTCCTACGAAGGTGAGATTCCGCTCGATGACATCCGCCGCTTTGCCGTGATGCTGGCCGAGGCCGGAGCCGACGAGTTGATGATTGCCGACACCGTGGGTTACGCCAATCCGGCCCAGGTTCGCAAAGCCTTCACGGCGGTGCAGGCCGATCTGCCCAATATGAAGCTGGGCGCCCATTTTCACGATACGCGCGGCCTGGGGCTCGCCAACGTTACTGCGGCTCTCGAGGCGGGCGTACGGCAATTCGATGCGTCGTTGGCAGGCCTGGGCGGATGTCCTTTCGCACCCGGCGCCACCGGCAACATCGTGATGGAAGACCTTTGCTTCCTGCTCGACAGCATGGGCATGCGCACGGGTGTGGATCTTGAACGTTTGGTGGAAGTTCGCGAGATCGTGGCTCGCAACCTGCCCGATACCCCCATGTATGGCGGCCTCGCCCGCGCTGGCCTGCCGCGCAACTATCGCCCCTTGGTGCAACGCGCCGCCGCCTGAGGTTGCGCGCTATCTCATATTTCATTCCATTCAAGGATCACAATCATGCAAGAAGTGACTGTAGGGCTCGGCGAAGACTACGCCGATATCCGTGACAGCGTGCGTCGTATCTGCGCCGACTTTCCCAACGAATACTGGCGGGACATCGACAAGCGCGAGGCCTATCCCACCGAGTTCGTGCAAGCCATGACCGACTCGGGTTTTCTGGCCGCACTGATTCCGGAAGAATATGGTGGCGCCGGATTGCCCATCCGCGCTGCGGGCGTCATTCTGCAGGAATGTCATGCTAACGGCTGCTATGCTGCCGCCGCGCACGCGCAGATGTACACCATGGGCACCTTGCTGCGTCACGGCAGCCCCGAGCAAAAAGCCAAATATTTGCCCAAGATCGCCAGCGGTGAATTGCGTCTGCAGGCATTCGGGGTTACCGAGCCAACCACCGGTACCGACACCACCAAGCTCAAGACCCGTGCGGTACGCGACGGTGATCATTATGTGGTGAACGGCCAGAAGGTATGGACCTCGCGCGCCGAGCATTCCGATCTCATGCTGTTGCTGGTGCGAACCACGCCGGTCGAAGAAGTGCAGAAAAAGACCGATGGCCTTTCGGTGCTGCTGGTGGATATGCAGCAGGCCAAAGGCAATGGCCTCGAAATCCGCAAGCTCGATGCGATGATCAACCACAACACCACCGAGCTTTTCTTCGACGATTTGCGCGTGCCGGTAGAGAACCTGATCGGGCCGGAAGGCAAGGGTTTCCGTTGCATTCTCGATGGCATGAACGCCGAGCGCATTCTGGTGTCGCACGAGTCCATCGGTGACGCCGACTGGTTCATTCGTACCGCCAGCCAGTACGCCACTGAACGGGTGGTATTCGATCGCCCGATCGGTCAGAACCAGGGTATTCAGTTCCCCATCGCTCGCGCCTACGCGGAAATGCAGGCTGCCGACATGATGGTTCGCAAGGCCGCGGCCCTGTTCGAAGCAGGCGAACCCTGCGGCGAAGACGCCAACATCGCCAAGCTGCTGGCTTCCGAAGCCGCCTGGAACGCTGCCGAAGCTTGCATGCAAACGCACGGCGGCTTTGGCTACGCTCGTGAATACGATGTTGAGCGGCGCTGGCGCGAAGCACGAGTGCAGCGCATTGCGCCCATTTCCACCAACCTGGTGCTGGCCTACCGGGGTCAGCATGTTCTGGGCATGCCGCGCTCTTACTGATCGCGACAACGTTCTTCTTCTGGCGTCGGTGCCCGCTGCGATTGCAGCGGGCACCTGCGCAGCCATCTTTCTCGCGAGGTGTCTTGATGTCCACGCAAAGGTTCGGTCTCACCCAGCAGTTGGCGCATTGGGCAAGTGGAGCGCTTTCTCAACCCTTGCCAACTGCTGCCGTTGAACAGGTCCGCAACGGCTTTATCGACACTGTGGCGGTGATGATTGCGGGTCGTGATCAACCCGTGGTGCAGCACCTGCGCGAGTTCGTCTCACGCCGTGGCGTGCAACCCGGGCCCGCTCAGATTTTGTGGCGCGAATCGGGTTTTGCGGTGGCCGATGCCGCTTTGATCAACGCCACCGCGGCTCATGCCCTCGATTACGACGACGTGGCCCTGCAAGGGCACCCCAGCGCTGTGCTGGTGCCCGCATTGTTGGCCGAAGGGCAGCGCCTGGGCAGTTCGGGGGCGGAGCTGATGCGCGCCTACCAGGTGGGCTACGAAACCTGGGCCGAGCTGATTGGTCGCGACAGTGATCTGCATCACCTCAAAGGTTGGCATCCCACCGCTGTGTTCGGGGTGGTGGCGGTGGCGGCAGCGGTGGTGGCACTGCGGCGCTCGCCCAGCTCGTTGGCGGCGCACGCGTTCGGCCTGGCCGCCACGCAGGCCTGCGGATTGGTGGCCAACTTTGGCGCCATGGCCAAACCCATGCACGCCGGTCTGGCCGCAGCCCACGGCATCGAAGCTGTGGATATGGCGGAGGCCGGCCTCACGGCCGCGCCTGATGCGCTCGAGCACCACAGCGGGTTTTTGGCGGCCCTCTCGCCAGCTGGAAAGGTGGATCGTGAGCGAGCCATGCCCAACATCGATGCCCATCCCCAGTTCCTCAAGTTGGGGCTCAGTATCAAGAAATACCCCATGTGCTTTGCTACCCACCGATTGATCGATGCGGCGCTCGACCTGGCCCGTGAGCACGATATCAGCGCCACAGACGTGGAGGCACTCCAGGCCACGATCGGTCCGGCGCAGGCGTCGATGCTGCGCAATCACCGGCCCCAGACCGGGCTCGAGGCCAAGTTCAGTCTGGAGTTTGCTCTGGCCGCGGCGCTGGTCGCGCGGCAGGTGGGGCTGGCCCAGCTCCACGACGAATTCGTCCAGCGAGCCGAGGTGCAAAATCTGTTGCCCAAGGTGTCGATCGAAGTGGAAGATTCCGTGAACCCGCATGAGCCTTCGTTGGCCGAGGCCGACACCTTGGAGATTCGGCTCAAGAATGGGCAAACGTTCGAGAGCGGACGAATTCAGCATGCCCGCGGCACACCCCACGCCCCCTTGCGTGAGGGCGAGCTGCGCACCAAGTTCGACGATTGCCTGCGCGAAGGCGTTGAAGGCGAAGGCGACGCTCTGTGGTCGCAGTTGCAGAACCTCCACA
>JAJUJN010000224.1 GCA_029265335.1 Alcaligenaceae bacterium | reverse complement strand
GCCGTAATCTCGCATGCGACTGCAAGGTACCGCGCGCAGCAGGGCTTCGTTAGTCTTTTTCAATGCGGCTGTGGCTGCCGATCGGGCTTGGCTCATGACGACCTCGTTCTGTCTCTTGACTGGACAGACTACCGGTAGGACATTGCCCATTCAATCGGATAGTTCGGTTTTTTATTATCGCCAGGAACGATGAAAGACTTCGACCTCAACCTTCTTCGGGTGCTCGTGACATTGGGCCGCACCCATCATTTGGGCCGGGCTGCCGAAGCGCTGGGTATGAGCCAATCGGGCTTCAGCACCGCCCTGCAACGGCTGCGCACCTATATGGGCGAGGATCTTTTCGTGCGGGCCCAGGGCGGCATGCAACCCACGCCCCGAGCACGGATTCTGTTGGAATCGGCTGACCAGATTCTGCAACAGGTGGATACCGAGATTCTCGGTCGCACCTCATTCGATGCCGCTACCGCCGACCAGGATTTTCGGTTGGCCATGTCAGACGTGGCCGAAGTGGTCTTCGTGCCGGTTTTGCTCCAGCATTTGAGCCTGGCAGCTCCGCAGGTTCGGATTCATGTGGTGTCCACCGCCACCATCAACCTGCGCGATACGCTCGCGGAAGGCACAGTGGACATCGCGATTGGGTATCTGCCGGGTCTGGAACGCGAAACGTACTTTCGCCAATCCATGAGCCAACATACCTACGCCTGCATCGTGCGCAGAGATCACCCTGTGACGCAACCCGGCACAGTACTCGATCGCCAAACCTACGAATCGTTAGGCCACGCGGTGGTCACTAATCCGGCACGTTCCAATGCCCTGCTCGAACAAGCTCTCAAACGTCAGCGCCTGCGACGCACAATCCGCTTTACGACACCACATCATCTGAGTCTGGCCGCTATCGTGGCGGGCACCGACCTCATTGCTACTCTGCCTTTGGGCACAGCACTCGACTTCGCCCAAAGCCACCCCATAACGGTGCTGCCGTTACCTTTCGATCCGCCTCATTTCACCATTCACCAGTACTGGCATCGTCGCACGCAGCAAAGTGCTGCACACCGCTGGCTGCGCGAGCAACTGCGCACGCTCTTCAATCATGCCACCGACGCCTATCGGGGAGAAGCTGAGCGGCTATACGGCCCTCGCTAGGAGCGTGACACGGCCCATCGGCCTGCTCACCCGCATTGGTCGCACGCTGCCGCTCGTGGCCGATGATTTCATGCAGCGTATCGTGGCAGAAAGCAAAACGTGGCCCTAAGGCCACGCTGATACTACGGTTGAACGAGGGTTACATGGGCCTGGAGCCGCCGATCAAACCCTTGGCCACCAGGAAGTGCACACCAACCCCACCTCGTAACTTTCATGGAGCAGCATCATCGCGAAATCGCGGGAGCTGGTGCATGCACTCATGCAGGATCGTGACGATACCAACGTTGCCATCAGAGAGTTGCCGCCAAAAAAATAGTGGCGCAGGTAACGGAAGAAATAGCCAGCAACACCAAAGTCGGCCGCCACGACACCGCCTCCTGAATCCGCACCTGGGGCACGGCTTCAACTCTTGTTACGCGCGATCACTTCCGCAGCGGTCAGGGATCGGTACGGCGAATCCGGTGCGGAGAACGCTTGGTTCAGCTCGGCCTTCAAGCGCTCGAACCTCGCGTGCTCCCTTCTTTCTTTGTCTCGCCGGATGAGGTCCCGCGGACAACAGTGCGCAAGATTTCATACCGACACTGCAGGCTCCGTCAATCCAATCGTATGCCCGCGCTTTCGATCACACCACGATAGGTTTCGCGCTCGTTTTTCACCAAGTCGTCCAGACCTTCCACATCGAGCTCAGGCACGTCGAAGCCGCGGGCGTTCATCTGCTCGCGGAAATTCGGGTCGGCCAAGACTTCGCCAATCAGCGTCTGGATGCGGGCCTTGCGCTCGGCTTCAAGACCTACCGGGGCCACCACGCCTACCCAGGTGTAGCTGGCAAGTTCGGGGTAGCCCAGCTCCTTGAATGCTGGGACATTAGGCAACAACGGACTGCGTTCGGTGCCGGTCACGGCCAGGCCGGTGATTTTGCCGGCGTCGATCTGAGGCTGGGCGTTGGTGATGGTGTCGAAGGTGGCGGTGATGTTGCCGCCCAGGAGGCTGTTCATGGCCGGAGCTGCGCCCTGGAATGGCACATGAAGCATGGGGGCATCGGCGGCGTCGCTCAGCAACGCGCCCAGCAAATGGGTGATGTTGCCGTTGCCGAAAGAGCCGTAGCTGACGCTTTCGGGGTCTTTGCGGGCCTGCTCCAACAGCTGATCAAGATCGGCAATGCCGCTCTGGCCGCTGGCCGACAGCACCATTTGGTTGGTGCCCACCACCGCCAAAGGATCCAGCCGGCTCGGGTCAAAAGGCGCCTTCTCGTAGAGTTGCGAGGTGATGGTGAGGGTGGCGTTGGGCGCCAGCATCAGGGTGTAGCCATCGGGCTTGGCTTCGGCGAGCGCGTTGGCGCCAATGGCGGTGCCGGCGCCAGGCCGATTCTCGACCACCACGGCCTGACCGGTGGTGTCGGCCAGGTTGCGGGCCAGCAGACGACCGACGAAATCCATGGCGCCACCCGCCGGATACGGCACATACAAATGAATGGTGCGCTCTGGATAGCTGGCGGTGGCGTCGCTATCCTGGGCCGCCGCAGCAAGGGGCATTGACGCACCGCCTGCCAAAGTGATGACGGCGGCGGCAAAACGAAGCTTGGCAGATGTTTGAGCCATGCGGTGTCTCCTGACTTGAACGGTTGAAGCAAACGAAAGACGAGGCAAAGACTTGGGCGACCGGCGGCAACTACGCGTTGGCAGCCACGCCCTGCAAGAACGACCGCAGGCGCCGATTGAACGCCTCGGCCTGCTCGATATTCAGAAAATGCCCACAATTCTCGAACATTTCGAGCTCGCTGTTGGCCACGCCGCGGGCCAGTGCCTGCATTTGCTCCGGCGGCGCCAGAGCATCATTGCGGCCCCCCATCACCAAGGTGGGCACTTGGATATCGGCAAGCTTCAACAGGGGCGCCATCGAGGTGCGCACCGCCACAATTTTGCGGTAATCGTTAATGCGCAGGCGCAGCAGGCTATCGCGCAAGCGCGCCACGATGTGCGCCGGCGTGCTGGGCCCCATGAGCTTGGGCAACAGAGAATCGGCCAGAGCCTCGAGTGGCTGGGGCTGATCGAGCGGCCCCAGGCGGTCGCGGGCGAACTTTTCGCCTTCTGCCACAGGCGCGTCGCCCGGCCGGCAAGCGGCCAGCACCAGAGAGCTCACGCGCTCGGGCGCCATGGCATACACCGCCTGCACCACCAGCCCGCCCATGGAAAGCCCCACCAGGTGGGCCTGCGACAACTTGAGCTCATCCATCACGGTGAGCACATCGCGGGCGAAGTCGTTGAATTGAAGTTCACCGGGAATGGACTCGCTATCGCCGTAACCGCGAAGGTCGAGCACCACCACCTGAAAGTGATCAGACAAGCCCTCGATTTGGTCTTGCCAGTTGCTGCGGTTGCCGCCCACACCGTGCACGAAGACCACCGCGGGGCCGGAACCGTGAGACTCCCACGCCAGGGCGGGCGAGGTGGCCGTGCGCTGAAAGGAATAGCTCATGAATCAATGAAGGCCGGGATGTTGAACGAGCCGTTCATTCTAATGAGTTTGCCGGCCTGCAGACCATACGCGTTCGGGCACCCCTAAGACATCTTGCTGGCTGCCGCCGTGGATGGTGGTTGCCGCACGCCGACTATGGGCTGAATCGCATGCAAGTGGCTAGGGAGTTCTCGCAACGCACGGCGGCAGCAACCCGTGTTGCGCCGCCGTGCGGGCGATCAGGCAGCCTTGGCCTGAGCCTTGCCCTTGGCTACAAGGCTTTTGAATTGGTCAGCCGTCATGACGTGAGCCGTGGAAAAGGCCAGAATTCGCAGCGTGGCGTCGTGCACTTCTTCGGCACTCATGGCGCCGTAGCCCATATCGGGATAATCGAAGGTGCCGGTGGCATCCGACAGAAAAGCCACGCGATAGTTGTGGAACATGGCATCGCGTGCCGTGGCATGGCAGCAGTTTTCGGTGGTGGTGCCGGTGATCACCACGTTTTCGATGCCATAGCCCTGCAGGATGATGTTGAGGTCGGTGCCGAAGAATCCGCTGTAGCGGTGTTTCTTCACCACGATTTCACCTTCTTGGGGGGCGAGGTCGGGGTAGATGTCGGCGCCATCGGTTTCGTCGACCAAGGCCTGACCGTTGGCAATGGGCGGATAGAGATCGCGGAACCGGCCCATGTCGCAACCACCCCGCCGGTGCACATGGGCGGTGTAGATGATGGGCATGCCTTGTTC
>JAJUJN010000235.1 GCA_029265335.1 Alcaligenaceae bacterium | reverse complement strand
CCCCGTGGTGTACTTTGCCGTGTCGCGCAGCGTGGGCATGACGAACAACCGCTTGCTGGAGGCCGCCCGCACCCATGGCGCCGGGCCCACGCAGGCGTTCTTGCGCGTCACTTTGCCGCTGACGCTGCCCGCTTTGGCGGCCAGCCTGTTGCTGGTCTTCGCCATGTCGATCGAAGAATACGGCACCCCGGCGGTGCTCGCCGCCAATGCGGATTTTCCGGTGCTGGTGACGGGTATTGAAACCCGCTTATCGGAGTGGCCCATCGATCTGCCCGGTGCTGCAATCCTTTCCATGGTGTTGGTAGGGTTGGCGCTGCTGGCTTTCCACGGGCAGCGCAAATTGTTGCGCCATCACGACTTTGCGGCCCTGGGCGGTAAGCCCGCGCCGATGGCGCAACGCTCCCTGGGACGCTGGCGCTGGCCGGTGCTGATTTGGGCCGGCGTAGTGGCGGGTTTGGCCACTCTCGCGCCTCTGGCCACCATACTCGCTACTTCGTTCACCCGTACCTTGTCGGGCGGGCTCTCGGCCAACAACGCCACCTGGCAGCATTATCAGCATTTGCTCGCAGGGGCAGGCGAGGCGGCGGATTCGCTGATGCTGAGTTTGGGCCTGGGCCTGGCGGCGGCGGTGCTGGCGGGCGCCCTGGGCCTCGCCGTGGCGTGGTGCGCCACGCGCACACGCGGCAAGCAGGCCGTGTGGCTCGACGCCTTGTCGTTGCTGCCCAATACTTTGCCGGGCGTCGTGGTGGCCGTGGGTTTCATTCTTTTCTGGAACCACCCCTGGTTGCCGGCTACGGTGTACCACACGGTGTGGGTATTGCTGCTGGCCTATGTTTGCTTGCTGTTGCCGTACCCGGTGCGATATGCCAACGGCGCTTTGCGTCAGGTGTCGGGCAGCCTGGAAGCGGCGGCGCGGGTGCATGGCGCCAACACGCTGCAAGCCTTGTGGCATATCGTGCTGCCACTGGTGATGCCGGCCTTGCTGGCCTCGATGGTGATGGTGTTCGCGGTGGCCTCGCGCGAGTTGGTGGCGTCATTGTTGCTGGCGCCGGCGGGCGTGCAGACCGTGTCGGTATACATCTGGCGCCAATTCGAGCAGGGCAGCCTGGGCGCGGGCATGGCGGCAGGTTTTACCACCATTGTGCTCACCGGCAGTTGTATCTTGTTAGCGATGCGGGGATTGCGGCGGTATCAACAGTTATAATAAGAAGGTTTAACACCTGATAAGCAACCACCTGGGGTACCGATCTTGTTGCCATCCATTTTTCCTGAGGGAGCACGCTCCGCAAACCCGGCAATCCTGGCACTGGCAGACGGTACCGTGTTTCGCGGGTTTTCGCTGGGAGCAGACGGCTCCACCGTTGGCGAGATCGTGTTCAACACGGCCATGACCGGCTACCAAGAGATTCTCACCGATCCCAGCTACCACAGCCAGATTGTCACGCTCACCTACCCGCATGTCGGCAATACCGGCGTCAATCCCGAAGACATCGAATCGCCACGTGTTTTCGCCGCCGGCATCGTGGTGCGCGACGTGCCCTCGCTCATGTCCAATTTCCGCGCCACCCAATCACTGCCCGATTATCTCCGCGCGGCAGGCACGGTGGCGATCGGCGGAGTCGATACCCGCAAACTTACGCGCATTCTGCGCGAGCGGGGAGCCCAGAGCGCGTGCATCGCTTCGGGCAACGACGTCGAGGCCGCTCTGGCTGCCGCCCGCAATTTCGCCGGTATTGCTGGGCGGGATCTCACCCGCGAAGTCACGGTTCAAACCGCCACGCCCTGGAACCAGGGCGCCTGGCAGCTCGGCCACGGCTATCCCACCCTCAGCGAAGGTCGCCACCATGTGGTGGCGATCGATTACGGCGTCAAGTACAACCTCTTGCGCCTGCTGGCCGCGCGCGACTGCCGCGTGACCTTGCTGCCTGCCCACAGCACGGCGGCCGAGGTGCTGGCGCTTGAGCCTCAGGGCATCTTCCTCTCCAACGGGCCGGGCGACCCGGCTGCCTGTCAACACGCCGTTACCGCCATTCAAGAGTTTGTCGAGCGCAAGATTCCTTTGTTCGGCATCTGCCTGGGCCAGCAACTGCTGGGCCTCGCGCTTGGCGGGCGCACGGTCAAGATGAAGTTCGGCCATCACGGCGCCAACCATCCGGTGCAGGATCTCGATACCGGACGCGTGTACATCACCAGTCAGAATCACGGTTTCGAGCTCGATGCCGATAGCCTGCCCGCCAACGCGCGCGTGACACACCGCTCGCTGTTCGACGGCTCCTTGCAGGGTTTCGAACTCACCGATCGTCCGGCGTTCGGCTTTCAGGGGCACCCCGAAGCCAGCCCAGGCCCGCACGACACACTCGACCTTTTCGATCGCTTCATCAGCTCGATGGCGCGTTAATGTTTGCGGTTCGTCCTTCTCTCCATAGGGCGAACCGAGGCAACCACACTGCAGCATTCACCCCCTACGCCACTGCCGAGGTCCCTCGCGCGAGCCCGGCAGCACAGTATTCAAGAGCCCGTCCATGCCCAAGCGTACAGATATCAACACCATCCTCATCATCGGCGCCGGCCCCATCATCATTGGTCAGGCCTGCGAGTTCGACTATTCGGGCGCCCAGGCCTGCAAGGCCCTCAAAGAGGAGGGCTATCGGGTGGTGCTGGTGAACAGCAACCCGGCCACCATCATGACCGATCCGGGTACTGCCGACGCCACCTACATCGAGCCCATCAGTTGGCAGGTGGTCGAAAAAATCATCGCCGCTGAAAGGCCCGACGCTCTTCTCCCCACCATGGGCGGCCAGACCGCCCTCAACTGCGCTCTCGATCTTGCCCGCCACGGCGTGCTGGAGCGTTATGGTGTGGAATTGATCGGCGCCAACGCGGACGCCATCGAAAAAGCCGAAGACCGGTTGAAATTCAAGAAGGCCATGGATGCCATCGGGCTGGAATCCGCCAAGTCGGGTGTGGCCCACTCCATGGAAGAAGCCTGGGAGGTGCAGCGCAACATCGCTGCGGCCACCGGGCTTTCAGGTTTCCCAGTCGTGATACGACCCAGCTTCACACTGGGCGGCAGTGGCGGCGGAATCGCTTACAACGCAGAAGAGTTCGAAGTGATCTGCCGGCGCGGCCTCGAAGCCTCACCCACCAGCGAGCTGCTCATCGAAGAATCGCTGCTGGGCTGGAAAGAGTTCGAAATGGAAGTGGTGCGCGACCGCGCCGACAACTGCATTATCGTGTGTTCCATCGAGAACCTCGACCCGATGGGCATCCACACGGGTGACTCCATCACCGTCGCGCCCGCGCAAACTCTCACCGATAAAGAGTATCAACTGATGCGCAACGCATCGTTGGCGGTGTTGCGCGAAATCGGCGTGGACACCGGCGGTTCCAATGTGCAGTTCGCCATCAATCCGCTCAACGGTCGCATGATTGTGATCGAGATGAATCCCCGGGTTTCGCGTTCGTCGGCGCTGGCTTCCAAGGCCACGGGATTTCCTATCGCCAAAGTCGCTGCCAAGCTGGCGGTGGGCTACACGCTCGACGAACTGAGCAACGAGATCACGGGCGGGGCCACGCCGGCGTCGTTCGAGCCCACCATCGACTACGTGGTCACCAAAGTGCCGCGCTTCGCCTTCGAGAAATTCCCGCAGGCCGATTCGCGCCTCACCACACAAATGAAGTCGGTTGGTGAGGTTATGGCCATGGGGCGTACCTTCCAGGAGTCATTCCAGAAGGCGTTGCGAGGCCTGGAAGTCGGGGTGGATGGCCTCAACCAGAAGACCATCGACCGCGAGACCCTCGAAGTGGAGTTGGGCGAGCCCGGCCCAGAACGCATCTGGTATCTGGGCGACGCCTTTGCGCAAGGCTGGACGCTCGAAGAGGTGCACGCCATCACCCACATCGATCGTTGGTTCCTGGCGCAGATCAAGGAAATCGTGGATATCGAGCTGGCCTTGGAAAAGCACACGCTTGCCGAGCTCGACCAAGACACCCTGCGCGAGCTCAAGCGGCGAGGCTTTTCCGACCGCCGCTTGGCCTGGTTGCTCGATACCACCGAGAGTGAAGTGCGCAAGCTGCGGCATCAGTTCAATGTGCGGCCGGTATACAAGCGCGTGGATACCTGCGCTGCCGAGTTCGCCACTGACACGGCCTATATGTAT
>JAJUJN010000426.1 GCA_029265335.1 Alcaligenaceae bacterium | reverse complement strand
GCCTGCCAATGATTCAAGAAGGAAAGCTCAAGCCGATCGTGACCACGGGCGAAGAACGATCCCGTTATCTGCCCGACACACCCACCCTGCAGGAATTGGGCTACCCCGAACTCAACACCACCATCTGGTTCGGAATGTTGGTACCTTCAGCCACGCCAGACGACGTGAAGCAGCAGCTCACGGAGGTCATGGCCAAAGTGCATGCCGACCCCGAAATCCAGAAGAACCTGGAAGCCGCGGGCTACGACGTATCTGGCGAAACGGGCGAAAGCTTTGCCAGTTCGATCGCACAGGGGCGCGAACGTTGGGCAGGCTTGGTAGAAGCGTCGGGCTTCGAAGCCGGCAACTGACCACCATGGCGCGGCCTAGAGCATGAAACGTGCTGAGCCGCCTCGGGAGCACCGGTGATTCATCGCTAAAAGCACCACCCAGAAAATGTGCCGATCCGCTGAGGTGCACCACTAACTTGCCAGGCGAGGCCGCCCGCGCGGGCGCGGGCTGGCCTGGCGGCCGGTGGTTTGCTGCACTCGTTCAAGAAAGGCCGAACTCCCAAGAGCCCATTGCCCACGCACAGCGGCGGCCAGGCGATCGCGACTTTGGGCGTCCAGGCCCTCGTGCAGGCAGCGGCGCCACGTAGCCTGACGGTCGAAGGGGGTATTGCCGCAGCGCCAGTAATCGGCATGCAGGCTCAACTGATTGATCAGGTCGAAGCCGGTGTGCGCGCGAGCTGACGACCAGCGCCAGTATTCCGCCTCGGGCGCCAGGCCTTGGCGAACCGGCAGGTTCTCTAACCAGAGCAATGCCGGCACCACCCAGCTGCCGGGTTCGATGAGTGCCGATCGGTAGCGTCCGTCGAACACCTTGCCGCCCCCACGTTCGCGCGACAGGCGCCGACCCAGGCCCTGCACCATGGCACGCAGGCCCGAGGAACTGGGCGGAGTAGCCAGAAAGAGAATCTCAGTGGGAGTGATGGCCCAGCCATGCATGGCGAAGCGCAACGCTTGCCACTCCGCCTCGAAGGCCTGAGCCCAGGCTTCGAACACCTTCACATCCGGCGCTTCCGCTTGCGGCAACACGCGGATCTGCACCAGGTGCGGGGTATTCTGCATGAAGAGACGGGCCAAGCGGGCCATAATGAACGCTCCATGAGGTTTGCCAGTTCTTCTATTATCCCCATCGCTACAGGATCCTGCTCTCATGACCCACGAACTGCACATCGACCACCACGACCGGGCGATGTGGCTCACCATCGATCGCCCGGAACGACGCAACGCCGTGACTACCGCTGTGCTTGAGCACATGATGCAGGCGATCGATGAAGCCAACCAACGCCGCGATGTGAGTGTGATCGTGCTCACCGGTAGTGGCATGCAGAACTTCTGCGCAGGGGCGGATCTGCAGCATGATCCTTCTTTCTGGCGCGATTATTCCGAGCCTCATTCGCAGTTCGCCCAGTTGTTCCGTCGTGCTCGAGCCAGCCACATACCTCTGGTGGCGCGGGTCAACGGGGCCTGCCTGGCCAGCGGCATGGGTTTGCTGGCCATGTGCGATCTGGCGGTAGCCAGCGATTACGCCACGTTCGCCCTGCCGGAAGTGCGCGTGGGGCTGTTTCCTGCGCAAGTACTCACCGTACTGCAACACCTGGTCGGGCGCCGCAAGCTCGTGGAACTCTGTCTTACGGGCGACTCCATCACTGCCGCAGAAGCGCTGGAAATTGGCTTGGTGAATGCGGTAGGAGCCGACGTCGATCGTGAGCTCGACTCGCTCCTGGCGCGGCTGGTCGACAAATCCCCCGCGGCCATCCGCCGAGGCTTGTATCTCATGAAACACATCGAAAGCCTGCCTTTCGAAGCTTCCATGGCGTTCACCGAAAGCCAGATCGGCCTGCTGGCGCTCACCGACGATGCCCGCGAAGGCCAGGAAGCCCTCCGCGACCAACGCAAACCCAATTGGCAGGGCCGCTAACGGATTGCGGCTTACCCCTGCAGCCAGCGTTCGATTCTGCTCACGCCTTCCAACAGTCGCTCCAGACTGTTCGCATAAGAGAAGCGCATGTAACGCTGGGCGCCCGCTTCGCCGAAATCTACACCGGGCACAACGCACACACCGGCTTCGCGCAACATGGCGTGAGCAAACGACATGGGGTCGTTGGTGTAGCGCGAAACATCCGCGTAAATGTAAAAGGCGCCATCAGGCACCACG
>JAJUJN010000091.1 GCA_029265335.1 Alcaligenaceae bacterium | reverse complement strand
GCCCGGATGGCGGCTGACGCTGCTCGCCGCCGTGGCAGACCCCGCCCAAGCAGCCACGCTTCGTGCTCAGCTGCAATCGAACGACCAAGCGGTGAGCGAAACCTGGGAATTCCGTCTGCCGCCTCACTCTTTGCCTCACGACCACCGATGATTCATTTTTCTTGCTGTGAACCCTAAGCCCAACCCCGACGACGACGACGCGGTGCTGCGCGCTCTGGAGCACTGGATCCACAAAGCAGTGCTGGGTTTGAACCTCTGCCCCTTCGCACACGATCCCGTGCGCAACGGCCGGCTCAGCATTGTGGTGAGCCACGCCTATCAGGCAGAAACCCTGTTGGCCGACCTGGAGCGCGAGTTGCTGCGCCTGCAGCAGAGCTCGCCCGAGAGCCTCGAAACCGTGCTGCTCGCCCACCCTCGTGTTCTGCAGTCTTTCGACGCGTATCTGGATTTCCTGCCACTGGCCGATCTGACGGTGCAGCAGCTCGGCCTGCGGGGCGAAATCCAGGTAGCCAGCTTTCACCCGCAGTATCAGTTCGGCGATGCAGAACCCGGAGCCATCGAGAACTACACCAATCGTGCGCCGGTGCCTTGCTTGCATTTGCTGCGCGAAGCCAGTGTCAGTCGGGCCGTAGAACACTTGACTGACCCTGACGCGATTTACCAACGCAATATCGAAACCATGCGACGCCTGGGCTTTGAGGGCTGGCTGAAACTTTGGAGTACTGACGATTCCCCATAATATTCATATAAAATGCATATTATGTTGAGCAGCCTCTGGTCACAGCTGGCTACGCGGGCATACCTGTACTTTGCAAGGACTCTGGCATGGAAATCCCGGTATCGATCCAAGACCCCCCCCACAAGGTGTCGCGCAAACCCAGCTGGAGAGCGTGGTTGCAAATGGGCTTTCGCCCTCTCTACCCGCTGGCGAGTGTCTGGGCCATCGTGGCGGTCGCCATCTGGATATTCTGGCCCCAATGGCTGCATGGGCCGCTGCTGGGGGTGGCGTGGCACGCGCATGAAATGCTGTGGGGTTTTGTGGCCACTGTGGCAGTGGCGTTCCTGCTCACAGCGGGCGCCACCTGGGCGGGCCGAAACCCCCTCAGCGGCTGGCCGCTGGCTGGGCTCTGCGCCGTGTGGCTGCTGGGCCGACTGGGGTTGCTGTTGCCCGGCCAAGTGGCCTGGGCCATAGGCGCCATCGCCAGCCCCTTGTTTTTCTTGCTGGCAGCCATCGCTTTGGGGCGAGTGTTTTACCGACACCGCCTGCAACGCCAGTACGGCTTGCCTTTGGCGGTGCTCGGTCTGGGCATTCTCGACGCTGCCTCGCTCTGGGCGGCCGTGCATCACGATTACGGACTGCTGCTGCAATGGGTGCGTGCCGGCATGGGCGTGATGGCGCTCATCGCTCTTTTGATCGCCCGTCGGGTGATTCCATTTTTTGCCATGCGAGCCGTGTCTGGGCTGCAAATTCCCAAACACACACGCTCGGGTCAGGTTCAGCTCACGCTGGCCACCTTGGCTTTGCTCTGCTGGCTCTTTCAGTTCACCGTGATCGCCGGCATTCTGCTGTTTGTGTCGGGCCTGCTCAGCCTGTGGCAGGTCTGGCAATGGCAGCCCGGTGCCGTGCTCAAGGTGCCGTTGCTCTGGGTGCTTTATGCCGGCTACGCCCTCCTGGGCCTGGGCTTGATGGGCTTTGGCGGTATTTTGGCCGGCTTGCCCTGGCGGCCACCGGCATCCATACACATGATCGGCATGGGCGGGTTTGCCGTGCTCATCATCGGTATGATCACACGCACCGCGCTGGGCCACCTGGGTAAACCTTTGAGCGCCGATGGCTGGATGGTGAGCTGCTATTGGGCGGTGCTGTTGGCCACCTTCTTGCGCTTGCTTGCGGCATACCCTACGTCGTGGTCGTGGCCTCTCATGCAGGTGTCGGCCGTGTTGTGGTGCCTGGCTTTCGCGGTGTATCTGGTGCAGTTCGTACCCTGGCTGATTCGACCCCGCATCGACGGACGACCAGGCTGATCAGGCCGCTGCGCGGCGGGCAACTCAACCGTCGTTGGGCGCCGCGCAGATTGGCCATTACTTTGCCCCGCCCACCCGCGCCACCTCGATGAATCCCTGCACGTAGTCAGTATCGGCGTCTTCGCGCCTCACACCCAAGCAAATCTGCTTGGCGATCCCTTGAGTTCCCAAGCTCACCGGAGCGAGCTTGAATTCTTCCTGGTGCGCTTCCACCAGCCATCGCGGCATCACCGTGACCCCCCTGCCACTGGCGGTCAGTTGCAGAAGAATTTCGGTGGCTTCGATGGTGCGATGCCGCAAAGGGCGCACACCTGCAGGCAACAGAAACTGCGTAAAGACATCGAGGCGATCTGTATCGACCGGGTAAGTGAGCAAGGTTTGGTCGAGCAAGGCTTCGGGCATCACATACGCCGCGTCGGCCAACTCATGCTGCTGAGCCACGACCAGGACCAGTTCGAAGTCGAACACGGGTTCGAAACGCACATCGGCATGCACGACAGGATCGGGAGTGACCAGCATATCGATATCGTGCTGGAGCAAGGCGGCCATACCACCAAAGCGGAAGCGCTGGCGTACGTCGACATCGACATCGGGCCAGGCATTCAGATACGGGGCAATCACTGGCAACAGCCACTCGTAACAGGGGTGGCACTCCATACCGATACGCAGGCTGCCGCGCGAGCCATCGGCGTAGCCAGCCAATTGCTGCTCGGCATGCTCAAATTGCGGCAGCAGGCGCTCGGCAACGCGCAGCAAGTACTCGCCCGCCTCGGTGAGGCGCAGGCGCCTGCCCTCGCGCTGCCATAGCGTGGTTCCCATTTGCTGCTCGAGCTTGCGCACCGAATGGCTGAGCGCCGACTGGGTAAGAAACAGGGCATCCGCGGCGGCAGTGAGCGAGCCGTGCTCATTCAAGGCGCGGATCAGCTGCAGGTGAGAGCGCTCAAGACGTTGTGACATTCCCCAACCAAGTGTGATTTAAATTCATAAAGAAGCTCTATATTACAATGGAAATTCATACTTAAAGACTTGTGCAGTGGAACCGAAAACGCCCGGTACACTAGCCATGATCCGCCCGATTTTTGCTTTTTCTTCGGAGTTTTTGATGTCCGATCTCTCGCAGTTTCCCATTACCCGGCGCTGGCCGGCACAGCACCCCGATCGTATCCAGCTGTACTCCAAGCCCACGCCCAACGGCGTGAAGGTGTCGGTCATGCTCGAAGAAACCGGCCTTCCCTACGAGGCGCATTCGATCAGCTTCGACGACAAAGACCAGCTCACCCCCGAGTTTCTATCACTCAACCCGAACAACAAGATTCCCGCCATCATTGATCCCAACGGACCCGGCAACGCGCCATTGCCCTTGTTCGAATCTGGCGCCATCTTGCTGTATTTAGCCGACAAAACAGGGCAGTTCATTCCCAAAGAAGGCGCCGAGCGCTGGCATACCATCCAGTGGCTCATGTTCCAGATGGGCGGCGTGGGCCCCATGTTCGGGCAATTGGGCTTTTTCCATCGCTTCGCCGGTAAAGAGATCGAAGACAAGCGTCCTCGCGATCGTTATGTGAACGAAACCCGCCGCCTGTTGAGCGTGCTCAACGACCGCTACGGCCAGCACGAATGGCTGGTGAGCAATGAGTACACCATTGCCGATATGGCGGTGTTGCCCTGGGTTCGCTCGGTGATCAACACCTACGAGGCCTCCGAGCTAGTGGGCATGAACGAATTTCCACAGGTCCAACGCGCCCTCGACACTTTCCTGGCGCGGCCGGCTGTTGCCCGCGGCATTACCATCCCTGCCGGCTGAATCCTTACCCGCTTGCTCGCTGGCGCCATGCTAGCGATCCTCTACCCGCCCCTTGCTCAGGTGCTTGCCCATGTTCACCCCGCCCGAAGCACCGTGCTTCATCGTACATAACGCAGGCTCCGGCCGGGGTAATGCCCAGGCTGCTCGGGCGGCGATCGAGTCGGCATTTTCCAGTGCGCAGCGACGCTGCCATTTTTTCAGCGCCAAACGAGGGCAAGACCTGCCCCGCGTGATCGATCAGGCAGTTCAAGCGGTTACGAGCGAGGCGGGTATTCTGGTGGCGTGTGGCGGTGACGGCACGCTCAACGCCGTTGCCCAGCAAGCCTGGCGACACGATCTGCCCTTTGGCATCTTGCCGCAGGGTACGTTCAATTACTTTGGCCGCACCTGGGGCATTCCTGCCGATGCGGCGCAAGGCAGCGAACTCCTGCTCACGGCCCAAAGCCAACCCGTTCAGCTCGGACAGCTCAACGACCGCGTCTTTCTTATCAACGCGAGCGTGGGGCTCTACCCACAGCTGCTTGAAGAGCGCGAGCACGACAAACAACGCTTCGGTCGCAGCCGTCTGGTTGCGCTGGGCTCTGCCATCACTGCGCTTCGGCACCACCATCGCCCTTTGCGCTTGCAACTGCAGTACGACGGACAAACCCGAACGCTCGTGAGTCCCACCCTGGTGGTCGACAACAACTCTTTGCAACTCGAGCAAATCGGCATTGAGGAGCGCGAGGCACTGGCTCATGGTCGATTGGTGGCGTTGGCCACTAAACAAGTAGGCTTGTTGGCGCTCTACGGCATGATGTTGCGCGGCGCCTTGCGCCAACTCGGAAAGGCTGAAGACCTTGTGTGCTTCAACTTCGAGGATCTCAAACTGGAATCGAGCCGAGGCCGGCGAACCATCAAAGTGGCACTCGATGGCGAGATCTTTCACGAACCCCTGCCCTTGCGAATCAGAGTGGCGCCCAAACCGTTGAATCTCATGGTGCCGCCGGGCCACCAACCGGCAGGCCTGGAATCCACAGCAACAAACACCACGGAAACTGCCGCATGAGCCAGATCGTGCATATTTCCGACACCCACTTCGGCACCGAAGACCCTGCCGTTGTCGATGCCTTGCTGAGTCTGGTGCAACGTTGGCAGCCCAGCCTGCTCGTGCTGTCTGGCGACATCACCCAACGGGCACGTTCCGCACAGTTCGCAGCGGCCAAAAGCTTTTTGGATCAAACCGCCCTGCCCTGGCTGGCCATTCCGGGCAACCACGACCTTCCGCTCTTCAATCTGTTGGCGCGGGCGACCTCACCCTATGGCAATTACCGGCACAGTTTGGGTCACTCCCTGGAGCCCGAATGGGAAAACAACGATTGGCTGGTGGTGGGTGTGAACTCCACTCGCCCGCATCGCCATAAGCACGGCGAGCTGAGTGATCAACAAATCGAGCGGGTGGCTGCACGCTTGCGCGCAGCCGCACCCTCTCAACGACGCGTCGTGGTCTTGCACCACCCGCTGCGCGCGGTAGACCCCAGCGATCGCGCCAACCTGGCGCGCGGCCACGCCAAAGCCTGTATCAGCTGGCACGACGCTGGGGTAGACCTGGTGCTCGGCGGCCATATTCATTTGCCCTACATCGTGCCCCTACTGCCCAGCGACACCTCGCGCGGCTGGCTGGCACAAGTGGGCACGGCCGTTTCTACCCGTACACGCGGCAACATCCCAAACTCCTTCAACCGCATTTCAGCCAGCACCGCTGGCGAGCGTGGTTTTACCATCGAGCGTTACGACTACCACGCTGAGTCCGGAGAGTTCCGACGCTTCGCCACCAAGCTATCGTGGGCTGGCGACCACCCGACTTGATCACAGCTGCGGCGCCAGACCCTGCAGGATGGCTTTCATCACATCCCGATGCGCTTGCGCCGAATACGTATCCACCGTGAGCGCTGCACGATCGAACATCGCTGCCAACAGTTCAGTCAACGCTGCCAGCGGCAAGGGCTGCACCGCACCTGCGGCCATGGCTCCCTGCAGCCCTTCGAGCAAGGTGCGATTGCCGTGTTCGGCCTCGATCGCACGCATGGCGTCGAGACCTAAAACTGCGGGCCCGTCGATCAGCAGCAAACGGGTACGCCCCTCCAGCTGCATGGCATCCAGATAGGCAACGGCGCCCGCCAGCAATGCCTCCATCGGCGCCAAGTCATGCGGCGCGGCCACTTCGATAGCATCCGCCACGGCTTTGGCCTCTTGTTCCACCACAGCGGCAAACAAAGCCTGTTTGTCGGCAAACTGGTGATAAAGCGCGCCGCGTGTGACGCCGGCGCGCGTCACGATTTCGGGCGTACTGGTTGCGGCATACCCTTTCTGTACAAACAAGCTGCGCGCAGCCGTCAACAACGCGCGACGGGTCCTCTCACTGCGTTCATGTTGGGTTCTCGATTTTTTTACTTGCATACAGACTGCCTGTCTTTTAGTATTTTACGTACAAACTGAATGTATCTTTCAAACTCTCCTGGAGCAAGTCATGCACGTCACCAGCTTCTACCCAGTATTGATGGTGAATAACGTCGCCGCCAGCGCCGCCTTCTACCAGCAACACTTCAACTTTATCCCCCTGTTTGTCGCTGATTGGTACGTACATTTGCAGCATCGCGAGCAAGTGGACTTCAACTTGGCACTGCTCGATGGTGAGCATCCCACCGTACCGGCAAGCCATCGGGGTCGCGCGGCCGGCATGTTGATCAATTTTGAAGTGGAGGATGCCGCCGCAGAGTATGAACGCTTGCAAGCCGCCGGCTTGCCCATTCGCCTGCCCTTGCGCGACGAAGCATTCGGGCAGCGGCACTTCATCACGGAAGACCCAAACGGCGTGTTGATCGACGTGATCACGCCCATAGCCCCGAGTGCCGAGTTCGCCGAGCAATATCGCAGCGCGTGAGCCACGCGCGTCAGGGGTGGCCGCCTGTGAACGCTCTCACCGAGCAGTCCCTTCAAGACTGAGGGCTTTCATCCTCGAGGAAGGAGCAGCCGCAAGTGGCTGCACTCGCCTCGTGCTGGCGGCATCAGGCAGATGGCGGCGCCCGCCGTGCAAGTTACGTCTGGCGGGGCTATGCTCCCGACTTCGCCAGAACAACTGCATCACCCATGTACGAGAATCGCAACGAACCGTTATTGTCGCGCCGAGAGTTCGCCTACCGGCTGTTTCTGCATGTGCTGGTGGCCATGCTCTTTATTGTGATTTCAATCGCTATCGGCGCCCTTGGCCACTTGTGGTTCGAAGAAGACTTACATTGGCACGATGCCGCCCTCAACGCTGCCATGATCGCCGGCGGCCTCGGCTCCGAGCTGCAGCCCGAATCCATAGGCGGCCGCATTTTCATGGCCGCCTATGGCGTATTCATGAGCCTCACTTTCGTTGCCATTCTCGGCGTGCTGATCGCCCCTGTGGTGCACCGGATTCTTCACGTGTTGCACCTAGACGACGATTGACTCACTGAGCGGCAGCCACGCGCAGTGATTTGGCAGCCGCCACCATTTGCTGCAGCGCCGGCACCACTTCCGACCACTGTCGTGTTTTGAGCCCACAATCGGGGTTCACCCAGAGGCGGCGAGCGGTAATACGCTCGGCAGCTTTTTGCATCAGCTCCACGATATGGTCTTTGGTGGGAATGTTGGGCGAATGAATGTCGTACACACCCGGACCGATCTCGTTGGGATACTGGAAATCTTTGAAAGCTTCCAGCAGCTCCATATCGGAACGCGAAGTTTCGATGGTGATGACGTCTGCATCCATGTTGGCGATGGAAGGCAGGATATCGTTGAACTCCGAATAGCACATATGCGTGTGTATCTGGGTTTCATCGCGTACCCCATTGGCGGCGATGCGGAACGCGCCCACAGCCCAATCCAGGTAGTCTTGCCATTC
>JAJUJN010000129.1 GCA_029265335.1 Alcaligenaceae bacterium | reverse complement strand
GCGCTGCCGCAGCGCTCGGCGTGCTCGCCGCTCCCCTGGCCATCCTGCCCCTCACCGACCTCGGCAGCAAAGCCCCGCCCTGTATCGAACCCGAGTAAAGACGTCCCGGTCGACTCACCGAAGGCAAGCCGCCCAGGGGCAAACCGCCGAGACCTCCAGACGTTCGGCTTTCCTCACTTCACAGGAGCCGCTTCGGCACCCCCAGGGTGTCAGTCCGTCGGGCGGTCCTTCGGACTGCCCTTGCCTCGCGCTTTGATCACGGCGGCGGGTGAACTCGCGCTTGCGCGCCAGTGGCGCTCCAGGGTTCAGACACCACCCGCCGACTGCCCCGCGCTCAAAGCGCGAGGCGCGGCGCCCGCCTAACTGCTGACACCCTGGGGGTGCCGAAGCGGCTCTCTGCCGGAGTGACGCGGGATGACGTTTGACTCACGACAAATCCACCAAGCGTTGCTGGGGCCTGATCCGGGATCTTTCCACGCCTATACAATATTGCGCACATGTCCGCCATTACCCCCGCCATCGACGCCGACCCCGACGCCTGGCCCAGGCGTCTGATCACACTCGGCCTGCTCACAGCCATCGTCGGCAGCAGCGCACCCATTCCGCTCTACCCCATTTTTCGACAGATGCTGGAGCTGAATGCGTCCACCATGACGCTGATCTTCGTCGTCTATGTTTTTGGCGCGCTCCTGGCCCTTCTCAGCATGGGCCAATTGTTGGCCAAACTTGCTAACCCCTACCGCTTGCTGGTGCCCGGTCTTGCCATGGTAGCTGTGGCCGCTCTGTTGATGGCTCAGGCAGAATCGCTGCGCCTGTTGCTTGCCGGGCGTTTTCTGGCCGGTCTGGGCACCGGTGCCGTGACGGTCGCCGCCAATGTGGTTCTGGTGGAACTCAGTCCTCAGGGCAACGCGCGTCATGCTGCCTTGCTCTCCAGCCTTTCCTTCGGCGCCGGTTCTTCACTCGGCCCGATTCTCACCGGCATCGCTTTGCAGTTGAGCCTATGGCCCATGGTTCTGCCTTTCGTGGTGATTGCCGCCAGTGCATTACTCTCCCTCACGGTAGCCGCCCGACGCTGGAACTCGCACCGCCGCGCGGCAGGCGAGGCGCCCGCTGCCACCGCCCCTGCCCCGGCGGCGCCCATCCCATGGGCCGGCTTCTTCACCTGCGCCGCGTGTATCGTGGCCTCCTGGAGCATGGGGTCCACCTCCATGGCCCTCGGTCCGTTTTTTGGCGATACCATCTTTGGCAATCCAGATTACGCCACCAGTGGCTATGTGGTCTCGGCCTACCTGGTGGTAACCGCCATCAGCCAGTGGCTGCATCGTCGCAAGGTATTGCGCGTGGCTTTCACCCAGGGCTGCGTCCTGGCCATCGCCGGTCTCGTGGGGCTCGGCCTGGCCGCGCATGCCGGCTGGGGCTGGCTGGCGATCGCCTGCATGTTGGTGACCGCCGTGGGTCACGGCGCGAGCTTTGGTGCAGCTGCCGGCTTGCTCAACCAGATCTCACCTCCGCAGCATCGCTCTCGGCTCGTGTCATGGTTCTACACTGCTGGCTACCTGGCCAGTCTGGTTCCCTTAGGGGTTGGTGCGCTGGTGGATCGCATCAGCTCGCTGCCCGCGCTCACCATCTATGTCATAGTGATCGCCAGCCTTTTCTTCGTTATTGGAATTCTCGTGCGGCGCCTGCGCACGACGGCGACTCAGGAGTGAAATGACCCAAACGGATCTTTCCGGCCACACCCCCATGATGCGGCAGTATCTGCAACTCAAGGCCGAGGCTGGCCCGTTGCTGCTGCTCTATCGCATGGGTGACTTCTACGAGCTTTTCTACGAAGACGCCGAGAAAGCGGCGCGCCTGCTCAATCTCACGCTCACCACTCGGGGTTTGTCGAACGGCAAGCCGGTGCGCATGGCGGGCGTGCCTTTTCATTCGGTGGAAGGCTATCTGGCACGCCTGGTCGCTCTGGGGGAGTCGGTAGCGATCTGTGAACAGGTGGGCGAGGTGGGGGCGAGCAAGGGGCCGGTGGAACGCCAGATCGTGCGCATCGTCACACCCGGCACGCTCACCGACGATGCCTTGCTGCCAGCCAAAGCGGATCGCTTGATTGCGGCCCTGAATCCTGTGGTCCGCCGGCGCCAGCTGCGCTATGGGCTGGCCTGGCTGAATCTCGCCAACGGCGAGTTCCGTCTGAGCGAGTGTCACCCCGACGAGCTGGCGAGCGAACTGCATCGCATCGACCCGGCCGAACTATTGCTGGCCGAAAGCCAGCAGCTGCCGGCGGATTGCGGCGAGTTGCGGGCCACGCTGAGCACCTGCCCCGACTGGCATTTCGAAAGCGAGGGCGCGCGTGCGCAATTGACCGAACATTTCGGCGTGGACACGCTCGACGGTTTCGATGTAACGGATATGCCGCTGGCAGTGGCCGCCGCGGGGGCCCTGTTGCGCTACGTGCATCACACGCAATCGCAGGCCCTGGTGCATGTGAGAAGCCTGCTGGCGGACCGCCCGGCCCAGTCTGTTTGGCTGGATCCGGCCACGCGGCGCAACCTGGAGCTCACCGAAACTTTGCGCGGCGAAGCCTCGCCTACGCTGTTTTCGGTTCTCGACCATTGCGCCACACCCATGGGCAGCCGCCTGCTGCGACGCTGGCTGCATCACCCGCTGCGCGACAACCACGTGCTGCAGCAACGGCAACACGCCATCGCCACCCTGCTGAGCCACGGGCCCGACCCCTTGGCCCAACTGCTGGCGCCCCTGCCCGACCTTGAGCGTATGGCCAGTCGCCTGGCGCTACGCTCGATCCGTCCGCGCGAACTGGCGAGCTTGCGCGATGCGCTGGTGCAGCTGCCTGAAGTTGTGAGCTGCCTGCGCGCCATGCGTCACGGTGAAGCCTTGCCCCTGCCAGCCGCCGAAGCTGCGCTGCAGAACCTGGCCGACAACCTCGAGGTAGATCCTGCCCTGGCTGCGCTGCTGCAACAGGCGATCGCGCAAGAGCCCTCGGTGGCCCTGCGCGACGGCGGTGTGATGGCCGATGGCTACGACACCGAACTCGACGAATTGCGCACCCTGCAGACCCGCAGTGGTGAGTTCCTCGCCGAGCTGGAGCAACGCGAGCGGGAACGCACAGGCATCGCCAATCTGCGAGTGGAATACAACCGGGTGCACGGCTTTTTCATCGAGGTCACTCGCGGCCAGGCCGACAAAGTGCCCGATGATTACCGGCGTCGCCAAACGCTCAAGAACGCCGAACGCTACATCACGCCTGAGCTCAAGTCGTGGGAAGACCGCATTCTCTCGGCCCAGGAGCGGGCACTCGCTCGCGAAAAGTGGCTTTACGATCGCCTGCTCGACCAGCTGCTGGAGTTTGTTCCGATATTTTCCGCTGCAGCGGCCGCGCTGGCCGAGATCGATTGCCTCACGAGTCTGGCTGTGCATGCCCGTGACCACGAATGGGTGTCACCCCAATTGTCGGAACAGGCCGAAATCTGGATCGATCAGGGGCGCCACCCCGTGGTGGAGCGGAGCATCGAGCGCTTCACTCCCAACGATTGTCGGCTGCACACCGACAGGCGTCTGCTTCTGGTAACCGGCCCCAACATGGGGGGTAAGTCGACGTATATGCGGCAAGTGGCGCTGATTGCCCTGTTGGCCCGCGTCGGCAGCTATGTGCCAGCCCAGGCCGCTCGCATCGGTACGTTGGACCGCATCTTTACCCGAATCGGCGCGGCCGACGACCTCGCCGGCGGGCGCTCCACCTTCATGATGGAAATGACCGAAGCGGCCACCATCCTGGCGGCCAGCACGCCTGCCAGCCTGGTGCTCATGGACGAGGTAGGACGCGGTACCTCCACCTACGACGGCCTGGCCCTGGCCTGGGCCATTGCTCATCGCCTGCTGGTTCACAACCAGGCGCTCACGCTGTTTGCCACACATTATTTTGAGTTGACACGCCTGCCCGGGGAGCACCCGGCTGCCGCCAACGTTCATCTGGCGGCAGCCGAGGCTCCACACGGCGTGGTATTTCTGCACGAGGTGCGCGAAGGGCCTGCCAGCCGCAGTTACGGCATTCAGGTGGCCCAGCGCGCAGGCCTGCCGCCGGCGGTATTGCGCATGGCCCGGCGCGAGCTGGAGCGTCTGGAAGCCCGCGGGGGCGACTTGGCGCAGCTGTCGTTATTCGACGCCTTGAGCACAGAAAACGCCAGCGCCGAAGATTTCATTTCTGCCCCAGATCCAGCGAGTGAGTGGGCTGCCGAGCCTGCCGCCGAGCGCGCTCCGCATCCGGCTCTGGCCGAACTCGCCGCCCTCGACCCCGATCAACTCAGCCCGCGCGCCGCTCTCGATGCACTCTATCAGCTGCGCGAGCTGTTGCACGGCGATAGCGAAGAGTCAACATGAGCCAGCCTTCTCTCGACCAGCCATGGGTGCTGTTGGGCGGGTTGTCGCCCAACGAATTCATGCAGCGCTATTGGCAGCGCCAGCCGCTGCTCATTCGCCAGGCCCTGCCGGATTGGCAAGCGCCCGTGGGGGCTGAGCAAGTCCGCCGTCTGGCCCAAGATCCCGATGTGGAGTCGCGTTTCATGCAACGGGTGGGGAGCGACTGGCATTTGGATCATGGTCCGTTCTCGCGCTTGCCCGAACGGCACGAGCCCGACTATACGGTGCTGATTCAAGGAGTCGACCTGCATATCGACTCGATCGCCCAGCTGCGCGACAGCTTTCGCTTCGTGGCCGATGCGCGCCTCGACGACGTGATGATCAGCCTGGCCGGGCCTGGAGGCGGGGTGGGACCGCACTTCGACAGCTACGATGTGTTTCTTCTGCAAGCGCACGGGCGCCGGCGTTGGCAATACGGCCGACAACACGATCTCAGCTTGCGCGACGATCTGCCGGTGAAGATATTGCGGCATTTCGAGCCGGAACATACCGTGGATCTGGCGCCCGGCGACATGCTGTACTTGCCGCCGCATATTGCACACGATGGGGTGGCGCTCGATGCCGATTGCCTCACTTATTCCATCGGTTTTCGGGCCCCTACCCTACGCGAACTCGCCAGCATCACTCTCGAACTTGCCTTGGAGCAGCTGGCAGAGGCCGACCACGCCGATCCGCAACGCTACACCGACGCCGGCGAGCCGGCCACTCGGTCGCCGGCGCAACTGCCCGACCGGCTGCTGGGTGCAGCTCAGAATGCCGTCGAGAGCCTGCACTTCGATCGCAAGCTGGTCACTGACGCCTTGGGCCGATGGCTCACGGAGCCCAAGGCTCATGTGATTTTCGAGCAGTCCGCCGCGGCCGAGGTCGACTTGACGGAGGAATGGCCGAGTGGCGGCATTCTGCGCCTGGATCGTCGCACACGCCTCATGTACCGCGATCAACTCGCCTGGATCAACGGTGAACCGGTGATGGGCGAGCCATCGCCCTGGCTGCAGCAATTGGCCGACCATCGCCAATACGTGCTGCCGCAGCAAGCACCTGACGCCGCTGCGCGTGAGCAACTGCAGGATTGGCTCGACGCGGGATGGTTGACTCTCGAATCGCCCTGAAAAAGCTGACAACCCTTACGCGGATTTTGTCAGCTAAGTAACAATCGATTCCAATAACCACGTGAAACCTGCCGTCAGTCACATCATGAATTGATGTTTCGTCAGAATGGGGTCAATAACCTTTCTTGAAACTGACAACTCCTGTAAGGTGGCAACACGTTCCGACTGAACGCGTCATGTCCCACAGAACAGGAGAACTTTCATGCGAACCCCATCTCTTATTGCCGCTGCCCTACTCGCAACCTCCGGTCTTCTGGCTGCCTGCGACAACGGCGCGGGCAGCCCGGATCCCGCCGCACCAGCAGCCAATCCGCCGGCCACTGGTGGCGGACTGAGCGCGCCCAGCGGCGGCGCGGCCGGTGGCGGCACCATGGGCGGCGCTGGCGGAAGCACCGGCGGCGCCATGTAACTCGATTTCCTCCGAGCCTGCGGGCCATTGCCAAAGCCACGAATTCGAGCGATAATTATTCGTTTCGCATTCTGGCTTTGGTTTTTTTGCCTGTTCAGATGCGGTCATAATTTCTTATCGGCGCCTCGAGCGTCTTCAACACGACGAGTGCGGTTTTCTGAAGCCTTGCCACGGGTTTTGCCGTGTGTCGGTTTCGGTGCCTCACCACCGTCGTGGCTACATCAGGAATCCGCCATGAAAGAAGGCATTCATCCCGAATACCGCGAGGTGGTATT
>JAJUJN010000117.1 GCA_029265335.1 Alcaligenaceae bacterium | reverse complement strand
TGGTCGGGGCGGCGGGATTCGAACTCGCGACCCCTTGCACCCCATGCAAGTGCGCTACCAGGCTGCGCTACGCCCCGAAAGACTGCGACTATAACAGGGTTCTTCGGGGCTGTGCAAGTTAGTGCGGTTTGAGTCCGAGGGCGTCGATCAGCGCGGCGTATTCCGTCAGTTCGCGGTCGATGATGCGATCGGATTGGTCGCTCGGCAGCACGCGCAAATCGATGGAAACCGCGTCGAGGGATTCCTGCACCGAAGGCAGTTCGGCAATGTTCACCAGTGCGTCGTGCAGCTGAGTCACGATGAGGTCTGGGGTGCCCGCGGGCGCCAGTAGGCCGATCCAGGTATTGGCTTCGTATTGAGGGAAACCGGCTTCAGCGATGGTGGGAACCTGTGGTAGCTCGCGGAAGCGGTCGGGGGTGAGAGCGACGAGCGGGCGCAGGCTGTCGTTCTCGATATGTGGCAACACGACAGCACCGGGCGCGAACATAAGATCGACTTCGCCGCTGACCACAGCCATGGCGGCGGGGTTCACTCCGCGGTAGGGGATGTGGTTCATGGTGATGCCCGCCAGGCGGTTGAAGCTTTCGGTGGCCAGGTGAATCGAGCTGCCGTTGCCCGAGGTGGAGTAGTTCAAGGCGCCGGGCTGTTCTTTGGCGAGCGTGATGAGATCGTCCAAGGTTTGGACAGGCAAGGCAGGATTCACCACTACCAGATGCCGTACCCAACCGAAGAGCGAGACGGCGCGAAGATCCTCCTGAGGGTGGTAGGGCGGCGATTCGAGCATATGAACGGCCATGGTGTGGCTGCTGGTGGTGCCCATCAATAGGGTGTAGCCATCAGGAGGAGACTTTGCCACGTGGTGTTCGCCGATCATCCCGGTGGCGCCCGGCCGGTTCTCTACCACCACGGGCTGGCCCCAGGCGTCGGTGAGTTCCTTGGCAATCAGGCGAGCAGGGATGTCGGAGGTGCCGCCTGGCGAAAAAGGCACCACCAAAGTGATGGTCTGATCGGGATAGGCTTGCGCGGCCACAGAGACATGGCAGAATGCGGTCAGCAACGCCAGGGCGAAGATCCGTCGCACGTGAATTCTCGAGGCAGTCATTTTCGTGTAAGGTTTGCGCATTTACTGGTTGACCCGGGTCGGCTTTCGCCAGGCCCACAACATAGCGGCCATGCAACACGCTTGGTTGTGTCTGAGATGGTGTGATTAATCCCTTGTTTCCCTGTCTTGAATTGCGTCGTAGGCTCCTCGGGAGTGTTCTGTTTGCCTGCGCCGGATTGCTGGCGGCGCCGATGGCATCCTGGGCTCAAGAGTCAACCACTGCAACCACCGCCGAGCCCTTCGATTTTAATCATGTGGTGGAGCGCGCGCGCGAACTGGCCACGCAAAGTTTCACGGCACCGCCCCGAGCCATGCCCACGGAGCTCAGCGAACTGAGTTTTGATGATTGGCAGAAGATTGAGCACCGGCATGAGCACTGGTTGCCACTGGGCAACAGCCACGTGGTGCAGTTGGAGCATGTGGGTATGTTCTATACCGCTCCTGTTCAATTGAATCTTGTCCAGAACGGTAGCGTGCAGCCTGTTGCCTACGACGCTGCCAGCTTCGATTTTGCCGGGCTCGAGTTCGATCCTGCCGACCTCGAAGGGGGCTCCGGCATTGCTGGCTTCAATCTGCGTGAAATCGACAGCGAAGCGGAGGAGTGGTTGGCCCGCTTCCTCGGTGCCAGTCGGTTCCAGGTAGTAGGGCACGGGCAAGCGCCAGGGGTGGCGGCACGCGGCGTGGCGATCAACACCGGCAACGGGTCAGGGGAGCAGTACCCCTGGTTTCGTGAGTTTTGGCTGATGCCCACCGATGCGCCCGACGCCGGCGTGGTGGTCATGGCGCTGCTCGATGCGCCTGGTCTTACCGGTGCCTATCGTTTCCAGATTCTGCCGGGTGACACCACCGTGGCGGAAGTGCAGGCGCAATTCTTTTTTCGTACCAGCATCGAGAAACTTGGCTTGGCGCCCTTGGTGGGTACCTGGTTGCATGGCTCAACTCGACCAGCCCGGCAAAAAGATTACCGACCGGCGGTGCATGACGCAGATGGGTTCTCCATGGCGCTGGGTAATGGCGAATGGTGGTGGCGACCCTTGGACAACCCCCGTCGATTGAGTATCAGCAGTTATCCGGTTGAATCTTTGCGCGGGTTTGGCCTGATGCAACGCGAACGGGGCTTCGAGTGGTATCAAGATCTCGAAACTCGCTTCGATCTGCATCCCAGTGTGTGGGTGGAGCCTCTGGAAGGGTGGGGGCCCGGGCGTCTGGAGCTCATCGAGATTCCCACACCCGACGACACCAACGACAACATCATTGCTTTCTGGGTGCCCGACCAAGCACCCGAGGCGGGTGAGTCGCGCTCGATTTCTTGGCGCATGCACTGGACGCGTGACGATCGGGTGATGTTGCCGGCCGATCTGGCTTGGGTGGAGCACACGCATGTTTTGCGCCGGCCCGAGGGCGATGGCGACGGCGTGAATCTCGAATTGCGTATCGACTTTGCAGGAGCGGGGCTGAGCGAGACAGGTGAGCAGGATCCCCCTGAAGTGGTCTACGAAACCCCCGAGGGTGTGGAACTGGTCAAGCTCGAGCTCTTACCAAACCCAGTACACGACGGTTGGCGCGCCCATGCGCAACTGGTACGGCCCAAGGGTGTCTCAGGAGAGATCCGCTTGCGCCTTGTTCGCAATCATGAGCCCATGTCAGAAGTCTTTGCCTACCGGATCGCCGATGACGCTTGAGGCAGAGATTCGCACAGATCCGAGTGAACGAGCCGAGGGCTCGCACGTCATCCACGACGCCGAGTGGCAGTATGCCGTGGCCAATGCCAACATTCTGCCCGACGGCACGCCTCGCCTGAACCATCAGCCACCCCTGCAACGCGCTGCCATGGTGTCCGAGCCGTGGCAGACCAACCCTTTCACGGGATGGTGGCAGCGTCGTGTGGCACGGCAGCGTCAACGCCGGCGCGATCGTCGCGGGCCCGCGCACGAAGGTGCCGACTGGCGGCTGGCGGGGGCGCGACGCCGATGGGTGTTGCTCGTGCTGGTGCTGGCACAAGCCATCGCCGCCACGGCGTATATGAGCAGCGTGCTGCCCTATCAGGGCGCAGCCCTGCTCGAGCTTGCCATTCTGGCGGTGTTCGGCATTCTGTTTGCCTGGGTGTCGGCGGGCTTTTGGACGGCGCTGGCAGGGTTCTGGCAATTGATGCGAGGGGTCGACCAATACAGTATTTCTGCCCGCGCGCCGGTGGCCGACACCATTGCAGACCATGCGCGAACCGCCTTGGTGATGCCCATTTGCAACGAAGACGTGAGCCGAGTGTTTGCGGGTATCAGGGCCACGCTGGAATCGTTGCAGCGCACTGGTCAGGCCGCCACCTTCGATTGTTTTATCTTGAGTGACACCTTCGATCCTGATCTGGTGGCCGCTGAAGAGCAGGCGTATCTCAGCTTGCGCGAACAATTGCCCGAGTTCCCTCGGGTTTACTATCGTCGCCGGCGGCGGCGCGTCAAACGCAAGAGCGGCAATATCGACGATTTCTGTCGACGTTGGGGCCAGGCGTATCGCTATATGGTGGTGCTCGACGCCGATAGTGTGATGTCGGGGTTTTGTTTGGTGCGTTTGGTGCAGCTGATGGAAGCAAACCCCGAAGCCGGCATCATTCAAACAGCGCCCATGGCCAGCGGCATGCAAACACTGCACGCGCGCGCTCAGCAATTTGCGACGCGGGTTTATGGCCCCTTGTTCACTGCTGGTCTGCATTATTGGCAGTTAGGCGAATCGCACTATTGGGGTCATAACGCCATCATAAGAGTGGCGCCCTTCATGGCCCATTGTGCGCTGGCGCCTTTGCCCGGCAAAGGCGCTTTTGCCGGCGCCATTCTGTCGCACGATTTTGTGGAAGCAGCGCTGATGCGGCGCGCCGGCTGGGGAGTATGGATTGCCTACGACCTGCCGGGCAGCTACGAAGAACTGCCGCCCAATCTGCTCGACGAGCTCAAGCGGGATCAACGTTGGTGTCATGGCAACCTGATGAACTTCCGCTTGTTCCTCACCGAGGGAATGCATCCGGTCCATCGCGCGGTATTTCTTACCGGCGTCATGTCGTATCTTTCGGCGCCGCTGTGGTTTTTGTTTCTGGTGTTGTCCACCATCTTGCTCGCCACGCATGTCTTGGTGGAACCGCAGTACTTCGTGCAACCTCATCAGTTGTTTCCCATCTGGCCGCAGTGGCAACCGCTGAAAGCGTTGGGCTTGCTGGGCGCGACTGTGGTTTTGCTCTTTCTGCCCAAGATTCTGGGTGTGGCGCGCCTGATGGGTAAGGAAGCGGTGGCCTATGGCGGTCGCTCGCGTCTTCTCGGCAGCTTGTTGTTCGAGAGCGTGCTGTCGTTGCTGATGGCTCCCATTCGGATGTTCTTCCATACCCGCTTCATCATTGCGGCTTTCACGGGCAGCCGGGCGCGGTGGCAATCGCCGGCGCGCGACAACGTCAGCACGCGATGGTCGGAAGCCTTTCGGGCCCATGGTTCACAGATGGCGTTGGGCGCGGCTTGGACGGCGTTGGTGTACTACCTCAACCCCAGTTTTTTGTGGTGGATGACGCCCATCCTGGGCGCTTGGATTCTTGCTGTGCCCGTGTCGGTGCTCACCAGCCGGGTGAGCTGGGGCGCTGCCGGTCCCAGCCGATGGTTCCAGATTCCCGAAGAGTGGCGACAGCCTGCCGTACTCGCCGCCATGCAGCGACATTTGGCCGCTGCACGTGCCAGAGCCCGCTTCGGTTTCGTGGGAGCGATTACCGATGCCCGCATGAATTGGCTGGCTCGCGCCATGGCGCCCAGCCATCATCACTCTCATGGTGCAGTGCGGCGCAGCCGTGAGACCTGGCTGAAGGAATTCGCGCATATCCCGCCTGCGGAATTGCCAGACCCACATAAGCTGCGGCTGCTCGACGACCCCGTGTTGCTGCGCGCGCTGCATGACGTGTGTGGTGGTGAAACGCGATGAATTGCTGAGCGTGGAATGCTACAATTCTGGCCATTCCCATCACACGTCCGATATTCCAACTGTCGAACCAGGCTTTTTTGAGCGATCAACACACCTCTGCCGCCGTAGCGGCCTCCGAGCCCGAAGTTACCTTCGCCAGCTTCGGTCTTCATCCGGATCTCCAACGCGCGCTGCGCGAAGCCGGCTATACCGTACCCACACCCATCCAAGCCCAGGCCATCCCGGTTGTCATGGCCGGGCGCGATGTCATGGGCGCGGCGCAAACCGGCACGGGTAAAACTGCCGCATTTACTCTGCCGGTGTTGCAGCGCTTGATGCCGCTGGCCAACCATAGTGCTTCGCCGGCGCGTCACCCGGTGCGCGCGCTCATTCTCACACCTACCCGAGAGCTGGCCGACCAGGTGGCCGACAGCGTCAAACGTTACAGCCAATACACCGCCTTGCGTTCAGCCGTGGTGTTTGGTGGTGTCGACATCCGCCCGCAAAAAGAAGCGTTGCGGCAGGGATGTGAGATTCTCATTGCTACGCCGGGGCGCCTGCTCGATCATGTGGAGCAGCGCACGGTAGACCTCAGCCAGGTGGGCATTCTCGTGCTCGACGAAGCCGATCGCATGCTCGATATGGGCTTTCTGCCCGACCTCGAGCGTATCGTGCGTCTGCTGCCCAAGCAACGCCAGGGTTTGCTTTTTTCGGCCACCTTCAGTAACGACATCCGCAAGCTGGCGCGAAGCAATCTGTCGCACCC
The DNA here is from genome assembly GCA_029265335.1 of Alcaligenaceae bacterium. Lineage (GTDB taxonomy): Bacteria > Pseudomonadota > Gammaproteobacteria > Burkholderiales > Burkholderiaceae_B > Verticiella. The sequence goes on along the minus strand of JAJUJN010000117.1, from coordinate 822 downwards.
GGTAGAAATCGAGGTGGCGGCGCGCAACGCCACAGCCGAAACCGTGGCGCAGATTGCCTATCCCATCGCCAGCGAGAACAAGCGGGCGGCTGTGGCGCATCTGGTCAAATCGCGCAAGCTCAACCAGGTCATCGTGTTCTCCAACACCAAGATTGGCACGGCGCGTCTGGCCCGGCAGTTATCGCAAGACGGTATTCGAGCCGAATCCATACACGGCGACAAGTCCCAATCCGAGCGCATGCGTGCGCTGGATGCCTTCAAGGCGGGTGAGCTCGAAGTGCTGGTTGCCACCGACGTTGCCGCACGTGGTCTCGACGTTGCCGGTGTGCCTTGCGTGATCAATTTCGATCTGCCCTTCAACCCCGAAGACTACGTGCACCGCATCGGCCGCACGGGGCGGGCGGGCGCCACCGGCGAAGCCATCGCCTTGTATTCACCCGACGAAGAGAAATTCCTGCTCGACGTTGAAAAGCTCATCGGTCGCAAGGTGCCTCGCGGGTCGCTAGACCTGCCGCCACCTCCCTCGCGAGGTTCGCGGGGCCGCGCGACGGGTTCAGCCGACCGTCGCGGGTACCAAAAACGCGCGGTCGAAGTCGACGAATTCTTTCTGAAGCCCTACGAGCCCTCGGCGCCTGCACGCGAAGCCCGTCCCGAGGCGGAAGAGCGTCGCGAAACCACCCGCAAACCGCAATTGGGCGTGTTGTTGGGCGGCACTCGCAAACCCGTTACCGTAGACGGCTGTTCAGCTCCTCGCCGGCTGCACCGCCAGCTTGGGCGCGCCGTGTTTGGCTCGAGCGGGGCACAGGCTAGCCCTGAGCTGAC
>JAJUJN010000446.1 GCA_029265335.1 Alcaligenaceae bacterium | reverse complement strand
GCTGCGCCCCTTCGAAGTGGCCATGCATTGCTGGCAGAATGGCCTGTATGTACGCTACAGCGGCGATACCATTCAGCTGGCGCCGCCCTTCGTGAGCCGTGAGCAGGATATAGAAGCGATGGTACAAAAAGTAGATAACGCTCTGCGGGCAGTGGTCTGACGGTTCACATCACCGGCCGGCATCAAGCACGCTCACGGCGCAGCTCCAGGGCGCGCGCAGCCAGGCACAGTATCTGGAACAACATCTGGGCTCCTGCGTGCGCGGTATTGGAAGTGGCATCGTATTGCGGCGCCACCTCCACGACATCTCCGCCCACTACGTCGAGCCCGATCAGGCCGCGAAGCAAACGCACCGCGTCGAGCGTGCTGAGCCCGCCTACCTCAGGAGTGCCGGTGCCTGGCGCGTAAGCAGGGTCCAGCCCATCCACATCGAACGACACATAGACTGGCCCCGTCCCCACCACCTCGCGCGCTCGTTGCACGACGGCGTCAATGCCCAGCTCGGCCACGGTTTCGGCGTGCAATACGGTCATCCCGGATTCGTAAGAGAACTCCCAGAGCATTTCGGACTCACCTCGAATGCCAATCTGAATGGTGCGTTCGGGGTCGAGCACGCCGTCGAGCACGGCCTGCCGAAATGGGCCGCCGTGGTGAAACTTACTGCCTTCGAGGGCAGCGCCCGTGTCGCAGTGGGCATCTACATGAACCAGGCCCACAGGCTGATCCCGACCCAAGGCCCTGAGAATCGGCAGAGTCACAGAGTGGTCGCCACCTACCGACAGCGGCACCACCTGGGCTGCCACCAGACGCTGAATGAACTGTTCGATACTGCGAAGGCACTTTTCGAGATCGAAGCGGCTCTCGAGTGGCACATCGCCGATATCGGCAAACCGGCACATGGTGGCGGGCGACATACGCAAAGCATGTTCATACACGCCCACTCGTTCTATCGCTCTCACCGCTCGCGGCCCCAAGCGAGCACCGGCGCGGTTGGTAACCCCTAAATCCATGGGAATGCCCAGCAGGGCGATCTCCAAACCGCCAAAGTCAGGTTGCCCGACGGCGTCGGGCCGATAGGCGGCGCCCAGCAGAGTACTGACACCGGAGTAGGGCGGGGCCGCGCGTGGGTCCTCGGAAAACGCCACTTGAGCCACACGAGCAAGCTCGGGGTCGTGGATGAGCTTGGTGTTATCGCTGTATTTCTCGCGCAGTTTCGCCAATTTCTTGGAATTCAACATCGCTGTCTTGCTCCTCTGACTCTGCTCTTGTGTAATGAGCTGCATCCATGATGGAGGTTATTATGCGTCAGCCCAACACCCAACGCAGCACCCCTTATCAAACCGTCGATGGCTTCGCCTTGAAATCTGGCGCCGTTGGTGCCCTGGCAATCGGCGCCCTGGCGGTGGGGCGCTTGGCGATTGGTCGCGCGCGCATTCGTTCGTTGACCATCGACGAACTCACGGTCAAGCGAATCAACCTGGATTCCCCAGCCCGCGCGTCGAACACAGAAAAACCGAGCGAAAGCTGAAGCATGCCGCTTGACATGCCCTCTTGAATCTTCCTGCTTTGTAGAAGCGCCTTTTCGTGGATTAAAGCGACCGGCGCGGGCTTAAGCTTTTCCTTGAGCCTGATTAGCTTTGCTGGGCGGTAAAGAGCGCTCGCATTTGTTGGGAATTTCAAATACTCTGCTAAACTCGGTTTCGCGGCCTGCACTCGCCTTGCGTCCGGTTTGCAAACAGACGATAGGGTCGTTTTCAGCGTGAACCTGCACACAGAGCGCACGCGGATTTCATACCTCATATGACTCCGAGCCGCGCCGGAAGGGTAATCACCCTTCTCAAATTGGTGTGGATGTTCCGAAAAGAGGTATGTGAAGCGTGAAAACCAAGCTGCAAGACCAAAAGCTCGGGTTGGTGGCACTGGTTGCCATTGTTGTCAGTTCCATGATCGGCAGTGGCGTCGATAGTCTGCCGCAGAACATGGCAGAAACTTCCGCTCTGGGCCCGGTGGTCATTGCTTGGATC
>JAJUJN010000497.1 GCA_029265335.1 Alcaligenaceae bacterium | reverse complement strand
GTGCACGGCGTCATGGGTCAGGCAGTGGCCAGCACGTTGGCTCAGCGCTTGGGGCTTGGTGCACCAGCCATCAGTTGGCACGGCGCTCGCGACCGCTTTGCTCGCCTTGCCGCCGAACTGGCCATCGGCTGTGGCGTCATCGGCAAGTTCGGGCGCGACGTTTCCTTGCTCATGCAAGCGGAAGTGGCCGAAGCTTTCGAGCCCGCGGGCGAGGGGCGCGGCGGTTCTTCCGCGATGCCGCACAAGCGCAATCCCGTCGCTGCCATGCACATGCTCGACGCCGCCTATCGAGCGCCTGCGTTGGCGCAAACCCTGGCTGCGGAGCTGCCCGCCGAGCATGAGCGCGGCCTGGGCAGCTGGCCCAACGCGCTGCCCACCTTCCACACGCTGTTCGGGCTCTGCGCCAACAGCCTGCAAGCCGCCGTCGAAACCGCAGCAGGGCTGCAAGTGGATGCTGCCGCCATGCAAAGCAACATCGACCGGATGTTTGGCGTGGTGTATTCCGAAAGCCTCAACCGGGTGGTGGCCCAGCACCTCGGAACCGCCGCTGCAGCCAAGCTGCTTGGCAGCGCCAGCGCCGAAGCCTTGCAGTCTCGCCGACACATCATCGATTTGCTCGTTGAGCACGCCGATCTTCAGGGCAAGGTCACCCGCGAGGAGCTCGAAGAGGCATGCAGCCCCGACCAGATTCTCGAAGGTGCCCGCCCCATGTGTCAGGCGGTGCTGAATCAATGGCAGCAACAGCTCGACCGATCTTCGTAACAACTCGGAGTTTCAATCCATGCCTCACGCGATCAGCCACGACGCCCGGATTTACTGGCGGACCGACGGCGACCCCAACCTGCCCGCTCTTGTGTTGGCAAATTCCTTGGGCACCGACTTCACCCTCTGGGACGGCGTGCTTGAACGCCTGCTCCGCCATTTCTATGTGCTGCGTTACGACATGCGCGGCCACGGTGCTTCCGATGCACCCGCCGGTGAATACACGCTCGATCTGCTCACCGACGACCTGCAAGCCGTGATCAAAGCCGCCGGCATTCAGCAATATGCCTTCTGCGGCATCTCACTGGGCGGCATGGTGGGGATGAACCTGGGCGCCCGTCAGCCCAGCGGGCTTACCCATCTGGTGCTGAGCAATACCACCGCGCAATTTCCCGACCCTGCCCTCTGGAGTGCGCGCATCGTAGCGGTCTCCTCCGATGGCATGGAGTCAATCGCCGAAGCCGGCCTCGCCCGCTTCTTTACCCCTGCATTCATCGAAACCAACTCCATCGAAGTCCAGCGCACCCGCAATACGCTGCTGGGCCTGAATCCGCTGGGCTACGCCGCATGTTGCGCCGCGATTCGCGACATGAACTTGAATCCCGTACTCGATCGCATCAAAGTGCCCACCTTGGCGGTGAGTGGCGAGCATGATGTCTCCACCCCGGTCGAGACGGTGCAAGCCCTGGCCGATGCTATTCCTCAGGCCAGGCACGTGTCGCTGCGCTCGGCGCATATCCCCTGCATCGAGGTACCGGTGGCTTTCGTCGACACGCTTCTCGAGTTTCTCGCGCCGGGCAAGGTCGACAGCGACGCCACGCGTTACGACGCCGGCATGGCCCGCCGTCGCCAGGTCTTGGGCAACGCTCACGTCGATCGCAG
>JAJUJN010000362.1 GCA_029265335.1 Alcaligenaceae bacterium | reverse complement strand
CAGCACAAAGCCAGGGAACACGCTGAGAATCTGCAACACAATGCCATCACCGAACTCATCCACGCTGTTGAGCATCGATAAGTCTTTGATCTGCAATTCGGCATTCTGCGAACGGAGCTTTTGCTGCGCATAGCTGCTTTCTTCGCCTTCCACCACCCGGCTATACGACGCACTGGCGTGATTGCCGCCGTTTTCGCTCACAAACACACCACCTTCCTGGGTAAGGCGGGTAATTTCGAAGGTGGTGAAGAAGGTGTGCAGCAGACTGGCGTGGTAGGTGTCGCGCACGTTCTCGGCGTAGAGCTTCCAATTGTTGGGCAGCGTTTGCGTGAAATGCCCCAACACTTCTACAGGCTTGCACAGCACGCGCTCCAGGCGCTCGGCCACGTCGTCGCCCAGATATTCCTCGATGGGCGGCACGTCGTCGTGCAAACTTCCGAAAATGAGCCCACAAAAGGTGGCCACTCGCAACTTTCGCGGCCCCAGGGCCGAGCGATCGAAACTCTCGGGCATGCCACCCTTGCCGCCCACGCCATGCTCGAAAGCCACGCCGCGCAGATTGCCTTGAGGGTCGTAGCGCCAGGCGTGATACACGCAGGTGTGCTCTGGAGCGTTGCCGCTGTCGTTCAACACGATGAGCGAGCCCCGGTGGGCACAGCGATTTTCGAAGGCGTATATCTCGCCGTCGGCATCGCGCGTTACCACCACCGGCATCAAACCCAGGTGGGTAGTTTTGTAGTCGCCTGCTTCAGGCAGCTCGACCTCGAGGCCGAGGAAGTTCCACACCGGCCCCTCGAATACCGTGAGCTGCTCATGATGGAGCACATCGGGCCGCAAGAATACGGCGTAGGGTACGTAATGGAACACGTTGGCTGGCCACTCGGGGAGCGGTGGCCGCACCGGTTCGCTAAGCGCATTCATGTATCGACTCTCGAAACTTTGTTTCTATAGCCGATACATTAGTGTTGCTCCCCGAGACTGTCAAGACCTGAGCCAGGCCCCCTGCCATCAATCGGCTCCCACGAAGGCACCAGCTCGATCCAGCAACCCATCTCAGACCCCGCAACAGCCGCAGCATCCTCGCATCATCATGGCGCAAGCCGGCAATTTTCGGTTAACGTCGCCTGATGATGTTCGCCGCCCTGGATCGAATCGCACCGTGGGAGCGCTTGGCTCGCGCAAGGCGCTGGCCCTATTGGGTTGGCGCGTGCTCAAGCGCGACCGGCGGGTTTTTTCTTGCCTGGTGGGTATTGCTGGGCCCCTACGGCCATACCTTGCCCGACCCTCTTCCCGGCGCCGGCGAAGCCGATTCCTACCCCATCTTTGCCTACGGCACCCTCCGCAACCCTTTCATACGTTGGCTGATCATCGGGCGCCGGGTAGAAACCCAGGTTGCCGCCTTGCCCGGCTATCGCAAAGAAGCCCTGGACGTTCTGCCCGACCCCTCCGCAACCACCGAAGGGATCGTGTTCGAAGTCGACCTTGAAGAGCTGCGCCGTCTCGATCGCTACGAGCGATTGGGAACCCGCTACGAACGCGTGCGCCTGCCTCTCGAAAACGGCTACGCCTGGGTTTATCGACGCTTACCCTGAGTTTCCACCCATATGATGCAACTCGCACAAGCTCCCTGGTCGTTGAACGCCGACGGCGAACCGCGCCGCATCGGCGTTGAGTTGGAAATGAGCGGTCTCGATATCGACGCCTGCGCAGCAGTGGTAGCTCAGTATTTCAACCTGGAGATTTCGGCGCCCAGTCGATACGAAAGACAACTGACCGGCGGCGAGCATGGCCCCTGGAAGATCGAGCTCGACTCGCGCTGGTTGAAAAAGATCGGGCGCACCAAGCACGATCTGGATACCTTCGCAGGTCGTTTGGGCCAGAGCGCCGAGGAAATCGTGGCGCGGGTGAGCTCAAACGTGGTGCCATTGGAAGTCGTGAGCCCACCCCTCCCCTTGTTGGAGCTGGGCCGGGTAGAAGGCTTGATTCAGCAATTACGCAACGCAGGCGCCAAGGGCACCTCCGACAGCGTGGTGAACGCCTTCGGCATGCAATTCAATCCCGATATTCCCTCGCGCGACCCTGCGGTGCTCACAGCGTGCTTGCAGGCTTTTTTGTGCCTCTACGAGTGGCTGTTGCTACGCGCCGATATCGATTTGTTGCGCCGGGTGTCGCCCTATGTCGATCCCTTCCCGCGGCCCTATGTGCTCCACGTGCTGGATGAGCACTACACCCCCAATTTGGCCACCTTGATCGACGACTATCTGCTCTACAACCCCACGCGCAATCGTGCCCTCGATCTGCTGCCGCTCTTTGCCCACCTCGATCCGGAGCGGGTCGCACGGGTGACCGACGACCCTCTGATCAAGCCCAGGCCTACTTTCCATTACCGCCTGCCCGACTGCGAGATTCATCTTCCGGGCTGGGGCCTGCAGGCTGCCTGGAATGACTGGGTTGAGGTAGAGCGACTGGCGGCCGACCACCTGCGGCTGGCAGGCTGCCGAGCGGCTTACCTCGACCATCTCACCCACCCGTTGGAGCGGCTGGTGGGCGATTGGCCACAGGAAGTCGCTGCGCGGTGGCTGTCGCAGGAACGATGAAGGCTGACGTGGCTTGCTAGGGTCAGCGCAGGCCCGGTACGGGCAGCTGGTCGGGCGTGCGATCCGTGGGCACCGATGGCGGCGGCGATATTCCAAGCAGTTCAATTTCGAAGATGAGCGTTTCTTGCGGGCCGATGGGGTCACCGCCTGCCTCACCGTAGGCCAAAGATGGTGGCACGAT
>JAJUJN010000241.1 GCA_029265335.1 Alcaligenaceae bacterium | reverse complement strand
GTGGCCGCTCTGGGCCGCGTCCCCATGCGCGAGCGAACACAGCCCCCTGGCGCCAGCGCCAACTCGGCCCGGCGCCGCGCTACTAGAGTTCAGGAATAGCGCGCTTGCAATTCGGCAAACGAGATGAGTTCGCCAGCAATTGCCGAAGCTGCCACCGTGGCAGGATTGGCTAGCCATACGTCGCCCGGACCCGAGCGACCCGGAAAGTTCCGGTTGATGGCGCTCACCGTCACGTCGTGCGCTTCGCGCGACGAGCCCGGACCGCCGCCCGCACAGGCGCCGCAACCGGGCGCCAGCATTTCGGCGCCCAGCGCGTGAAAGACCTCGACATAGCCTTGCGCCTCGCAGTAATCGCGAACGGCGAGCGTGCCATATTGCAAATAGAGCTCCACGTCGGGAGCGATGCCGAGCCCGCGTGACCTCGCCCATGACAGGACGGCGAAGTACTGATCGAAATCGTCGCGCTTGCCGGCGGTGCACGAACCACCGTAGGCAATACCAATGCGAGGGCGTGACTCCACCTGTTGCAGAGGCAGGCTGTTGCCCGGGTCGCCTGGCGCCGCCACCATCACGTCGAGCGTGCTGCAATCCACCACGATGTGATCGGCGTAGGTGGCGTTGGCGTCGCTGTGCATCCAGGGTTCGATCTTGAAGTGCACACCGCGCACCTCGCGCAGAAAGTCTACGGTGACCTGGTCCGGAGCCACGATGCCGGTGAAACCTCCCATCTCGGCCACCATGTTGGTAAGCGTAGCGCGCTCATCGATGCTGAGGGTGGCAAGCGCGGGGCCACAGAATTCGAACACCACGTTGAGCCCGGCGCCCTCGCGCAAATCGCGTCGCGCAAGCAGGTGAAGCACGAGGTCTTTGGCGGTGACGCCGTCGGGCAAGCGCCCCCTGAGCTCCACCTTGAGCGTGTGCGGCACGGTAAATCGCGTGTGGCCGTGCACCATGCAGTTGGCCATGTCGGTAGACCCAACACCAAACGCCAGACAGCCCAGGGCGCCCGAATGTGGCGTATGCGAATCGGTGCCCACCACCACTTCGCCTGGCAAGGCATAGGTTTCGGTCATCATGGCGTGGCAGATGCCTTCGGAACCTTCGCCGTCGGGCAGTCGACCATGGTTGCGCAATCCGTATTGCTCCCCGAAAGCCTGATGCTCCTGCGAAAGCTTTTGCACCCCGGGGAGCAAGCCATGCTTGATATGCACCGGGCTGCGATGGGCATAGCTCAGATGGTCTTCGAACAGCAGCGTGGTGGCTGGATCGTAAATCGTTGCCGGGTTGCCGAAATATTGATGGATAAGGTGAGCGATCATGCCGGTGTAATACTCGTGGCTGAAGCGCCAGTCGGTGTACACGAAGGAGCCGGCGCCGGGAATCAACGGCCATGCCGAGCTCACCACCCGTCGCGCGAGAATTTTCTCGACCAGGGTCATTGGCCTTGAGTTGGCTTCGCTCTCGGTGTAGTTTGCCCGTGCAACACACTTCAGGTTGGAGCGGGTGTAGGCCAACAGACCGCCGGCTCGCAGCAGAGTGGCGGCCAAGGGGTCGCGATCGGCTAGCAAAGTTTCGATCGATATTGCCTCACCCGCCTGGATACGGGCAATGAGGCTCATATCCGTTGAGGTGAACAACCCCAGGTTGTCGCAGTTCTGTCTGAAAATCCGTTCAAAGCTTTCGGCAACGATCAGCCGAATTCCGGCGTGGCGGTGCGCCAGGGGGCTGTGTTCGCGCGAAGACCCTTTGCCGTAACGCTTGCCGCCCACGATCACACTGAATCCCCCTTGCCGAATCTGTTCCCGATCGATGGGGTTTTCCCCGTCAGTGGCATAGGCAATCAGCAGCACGCCACCCAGGCGTTCATCGTAAAGCGTGCCGGTGATCTGCGGCGTCATCTCGTCGGTGGAGACATCGCTGCGCAGCTCGCCCACCTGCGGCCAGGACAAATCCCGCCCGTGCAGTTGTGCCCTTACAGCTTCAGGGTTGGCGCTGAGAAACAAGATGCGGCCGGGTAGATCGAGGATTTGCATACTGCACATACCAATGAAGAATACCAACCTGCCTCGGCGACCCGAGGCAGGGCAAGAAAGGACTTAGCTTGGCTCCATGCCCGAGGCGCGAGCGATGTTGCCGAAGCGCTCTTGCTCGCTGGCCATGAAAGTTCTGGCCTCTTCAGGAGAGGTGGGGTTGATGATGTTCTCCATGGCGGTGAGCCGCTCGAGTACCACCGGGTCGGTAAAAGCCGCAGCGATGCCCTTGTGCAGCTCCTGCAGCTTGGCGTCGCTCAGACCTTTGGGCGCTACTGCGGCAAACCAGCCGGCGACATCCACGCCCGGGAAGCCCTGTTCGGCAATGGTGGGGAGATCGGGCATGGAAGGAATGCGCTCGGCGCCCATCACGCCAATGGGATAGAGCGTGCCCTGCTTCAAGTGGCCTTGCACTGCCGGCAGCGCCGCGACTCCGATTTCTACCTGGCCGCCGATGAGATCGGTGATGGCCTGGCCCATGCCCTTATAGGGAATGTGCTGCACATCCACCTCCGCTTCTTGCACGAACATGGCGCCGGCCAGATGGATGATGGTGCCGTTACCTGACGAGGCGTAGTTGTACTTGCCCGGGTTGTCTTGCAGGAGCTTTTGGAGGTCCTTGGCGTTGCGTGCCGGAATACGATCGGGATTCACCAGCAGCAAAAAGGGCGTGCTGCCCAGCACCGAGATGGGTGTGATGTCGTTGATGCTGTCGTAAGGCAGGGATTTGTAGATACTTGGGTTGACCGCGTGGTTGTTCGACACAATGCCAATGGTATTGCCGTCGGGGTCGGCCTTGACCAGCTCGTGGGTGCCCGTGATACCGCCTGCCCCCGGTAGGTTTTCGATTACCACGCTGCGGCCGAGGTGTTCGCTGAGCTTGTCTTGCGCCGCTCGAGCGTTGGTATCCACGCCCGAACCGGCGCTCACCGGCAGGATGACGCGCAAGGCGCCCGACTGGGCGTTGGCGCCATGGGCAAATACCAATAAGGTGCCGCCGAGGGCACAGGCTCCGGCCATGCGAATCCAATTTTTGATGAGCATTGTCTACCTCCAGGGTGGGTTGTGAGTTCTTGTGGCAGAAGTATCCCCGTCAAGGGTGATAAATAATGTAGAGTTTCTGCACACACCCGGCAATTGCTATATTTTCGCCTTTGAAATTCCCATCCGGAATTTCTTGATGCCGCTTAAGCACCCTGATCATGCGCGTCCCCGACCTCAAATCCTTGCAACTCTTCGCCGCCGTATGCGATGCCGGCAATATCAAGCGCGCTGCGCAACAGGCGCATATCGAACCGTCCGCCGTAAGCAAGCGGCTCAGTGGCCTGGAAGAACGTTACGGTGTGAAGCTACTGAATCGCCATCGCCACGGCGTGAGCCCCACCACTGCCGGTGAAGCCGTGCTGGAACACACGCGCAGCCTCATGCACGTCTTGCAACGCATCGAAGCCGATGTGCAGGCCTTTGCCGCCGGTGTGCAAGGTAAAGTGCGCATCGTGGCAAGTGCTTCGGCAATCGCCGAATCCTTGCTCGACGACATCGCGGAGTTCATGCGCAACCCGGCCCACCAGGCCATTCAGGTAGAAGTGGAAGAAGCGGACAGTCAGGGCGTCGTGCGCGCGGTACGCGACGGTAGCGCCGCGCTGGGCGTGTGCTGGGATCAGGTGCAAGCCCGCGACCTCCATCACATTCCCTATCGACAAGATGAATTGGTGGTGGCGGTACCAGTCGAGCATCCTTTGGCCGATCGCCAGAGCCTGGCGCTGATCGAAGCCCTGCCCTACCCCTTTGTGGGCCTGCCCCCCAGTTCGGCAGTCACGCGCAGACTGGATCGCGAGGCCGCAGAGCACGACACTATGATGCGCTGGCGGGTGTTGGTGTCCAACTTCGACGCTGCGGTGCGTGTGATACTGGCTGGGCTGGCCATTACTGTGCTGCCGCGGGAAGTGATGGGAGTGTTTGCCGACGCCCACCGGTTGCGCTTGATTCCGCTGACC
>JAJUJN010000092.1 GCA_029265335.1 Alcaligenaceae bacterium | reverse complement strand
GGCCTCCGCTCGCGATAGCTATCTCAACATGCCGGCCATCATTTCGGCGGCCGAGGTCACCGACGCCGAGGCCATTCATCCTGGCTATGGCTTCCTGGCAGAGAATGCCGATTTTGCCGAGCGTGTGGAAAAGAGCGGCTTCGTGTTCATCGGGCCGCGCCCCGAAACCATCCGTATGATGGGCGACAAGGTCAGCGCCAAGCAGGCCATGACGGCCGCCGGCATACCGGTCGTGCCCGGCTCCGATGGCGCCCTGCCCGAAGACTCTGCCGAGGTGCTCGAGATCGCCCGCAAGGTGGGTTACCCGGTGATCATCAAGGCAGCCGGTGGCGGGGGCGGCCGCGGCATGCGTGTGGTGCACACCGAAGCGGCTCTGCTCAATGCGGTGAGCATGACCCGTACCGAGGCTGGTGCGGCCTTCAACAATCCCGAGGTGTATCTCGAAAAATACCTCGAGAACCCCCGACACATCGAGATCCAGGTGCTGTCCGACGGGCAGAAGCAGGCTGTGTGGCTGGGTGAGCGCGACTGCTCCATGCAGCGGCGCCACCAGAAGGTGATCGAAGAAGCGCCGGCGCCACATATCCCGCGTCGGCAAATCGAAAAGATCGGCGAGCGTTGTGTGGACGCCTGCCGCAAGATCGGCTATCGCGGCGCCGGCACCTTCGAATTTCTCTACGAGAATGGCGAGTTCTACTTCATCGAAATGAACACGCGCATTCAGGTTGAGCATCCCGTTACCGAGATGATCACCGGAATCGATCTCGTGCAGCAGCAGATTCTCATCGCCGGGGGCGAAAAGTTCAGCCTGCGTCAGCGCGATATCCAGTTTCGCGGGCATGCAGTGGAATGTCGAGTCAATGCCGAAGACCCCTTCAAGTTCACACCCAGCCCCGGGCGTATCCATAACTGGCATGTGCCGGGGGGGCTGGGCGTGCGTGTAGACTCCCACGTGTACAACAGTTATATGGTGCCGCCTCACTACGATTCCCTGATCGCCAAGATCATCACCTACGGTGATACCCGTGAGCAGGCCCTGGCACGTATGCGTGTGGCGCTGTCCGAGATGGTGGTGGAAGGAATCGAAACCAACTTGCCCCTGCATCGCGAGCTTCTGCAGGATGCACGTTTCATCGAAGGCGGCACCAGCATTCACTACCTCGAAGAACGGCTCGCTCAACGTCCCGACTGAGAACGCACCATGCGCGAACTCCTCTTCGATTGTGATGAGCCGCAAGCCGAGACCTGGTCGGACGCCTTGCTCGATGCCGGGGCGCTGGCGGTCACGGTGAACGATGCCAACGATGGCACTGCGGCCGAGCAACCGCTCTATGGGGAGCCGGGCATGGAGCCGGCAGCGCACGCGTGGTCGCGCAACCGTCTGATGGTGATCCTGCCCGAAGGGGCCGACGCCAAAGCCCTGCTGCAGCAGGCGGCGCAGGCGGTGGGCCTGCCGGTGCCCGAGTGGCAGGAACGTGAGCTGCCCGACGCCGATTGGGTGCGCCTTACCCAGGCTCAGTTCGAGCCAATTCCCATCGGCGAGCGTGTTCTCATCGTGCCCAGCTGGCACGAGGTGCCCTCGGTGCCGGCCAGTACGGTGATCATCCGACTCGATCCCGGCCTGGCCTTTGGCACCGGGAGCCATCCCACCACCCATCTGTGCCTCGAATGGCTGAGCGAGCAACTGCCAGAGGGGGCGCAAGTGCTCGATTACGGCTGCGGTTCGGGCATCCTCGCTATCGCCGCGGTACGTCTGGGCGCGGCGCAGGTGGTCGGGGTGGACATCGATGAACAGGCGGTGGAAACCACCTTGTACAACGCTCGCAACAATGGCGTGGAGCTCGATGCCATGCTGCCCGACGCCCTTCCCGAGGGCAAATTCCAGGTGGTGGTCGCCAACATCCTCTCCAATCCGCTGAAGGTGTTGGCGCCCATGCTGTGTGGGCGGGTGGCGCCAGGAGGGAAGCTTGCGCTTTCGGGCGTGCTCGCCCGTCAGGCCGAGGAAGTGGCGGCGGCGTACCAGCCCTGGCTTGAGCTTTCGGTGTGGCAGGAACGTGAGGGGTGGGTGTGCTTGCACGGCAGGATGCCGACATGAATACGCTCATCGCTCGATGCCCGCATTGCGACACCAGTTTTCGAGTGGTGCCCGATCAGCTGCGCGTGCGCAACGGTAAAGTGCGTTGCGGAGTGTGCCATCGTATTTTCGATGCTCGGGCCGCTTTGGCCGACGCGGGCATCAGCCTCGACGACGACGAAATCGCTGCGCCGCGAGCCAGATCGGCCTCGCCCCCTGTGGTCCAGCGCGAGCGTCACGAGCCCGAGCTGGGCAGGCCCAGTGAGTCGCCATGGGTGGCGTCGGATCGCGAACCGCGCATAGGCGATAGCGAGCTGCACCACGGCTCGCACTCCACCGAATCGCGACGCTTCTCGGCCTCGCGGCCAGATGCCCCGCTGCCGCCCGCGCTGGCCAACAACGGCAATGGCGGCGTCATGCGGTTGCTGTTCGGTTTGGGCTTCTGGATTGCCTTGCTGGTTCTTCTTGCGCAGGCCCTCTACTGGTGGCGCACGCCGCTAGCCACGCACATACCCGCGCTGCGCGCTCCTTTCGAGGCGGTCTGCCTGTCGTTCGGTTGCGAAGTGGGCTCCGTGCGAGCGCCCCAGCGCCTCGCCATCGTGTCGTCGGCCGTACAGCCAGATGTTTTCGGCGGTACGGCCGATGCCCAGCGCCTGCGGTTGCAGGCTGTGCTGCGCAACCGGGCGTCGCACGCGCAACCTTGGCCTACGCTGGAAGTGACCCTTACCGATCATGCGGATGGCGTGGTGGCGCGGCGGGCGGTGCCGCCGGAGGTTTACCTGCCGGCCGGTGAGCAGCATCTGCCGTTCCCCGCGGGCGCCGAACGCGAGATTCATCTGAGCCTGGTGGCGCATGGTGCGCCCGTTACCGGCTATCGATTGGCCCTGTTCTTTCCTTAGGAAGTTTTATGACAGCTCCTGTGATTATCTGTGGTTCCATGGCGTTCGACACCATCATGGTGTTCGACGGGCACTTCAAGGACCACATCCTGCCCGATCAGGTGCACTCGCTGAGTGTGTCTTTCTTGGTGCCGGGCATGCGCAAGGAGTATGGCGGCTGTGCGGGCAACATCGCCTACAACCTGCAGTTGCTGGGCGGGCAGCCGGTACCCGTGGCGACCGTGGGCGAAGACGCCGACGATTACCTGCAGCGACTGCAGCAGCTCGGCATCGAAACCCGCTGGGTGCGAGTGGCTCCAGGCAGTTTTACCGCGCAGTGCTTCATCACCAACGATCTGTCCGACAACCAAATCACTGCCTTTCATCCTGGCGCCATGGCGCATTCGGCACAGAACGACCTCAGCCAGGCTCCCGGTGAATGGGCCATTGTGGCGCCCGATTCCAAAGATGCCATGTTTGCCCATGCCGAGGCCTTGCATGCTCGGAAGCTGCCTTTTATTTTCGATCTTGGCCAGGCCATGCCACTATTCGATGGCGCCGACCTCGAACGCATGATTGGGCTGGCCGACGTGCTCACTCTCAACGATTACGAAGCTCGCATTGTGGAACAGCGCACCCAGCGCACGATGCGCGACATCGCCGGCGACCTGCGTGCGGTGATCGTCACTCGTGGTGCTGAAGGTTCCACATTGTTGGAACAGGGCGTTGAAACCGATATTCCTGCGATGCCGCCCGAGGCCGTGGTAGATCCCACGGGTTGCGGTGACGCCTATCGGGCGGGCCTGTTACATGGCTTGACCCTGGGCTGGAGCTGGGTAGATTGCTGCCGTCTGGCCAGTGTGATGGGAGGCATCAAGGTGGCGCACCGGGGGCCCCAGAACCATAGCCCCACACAGGGCGAGATTGCCGAGTTGCTGCAACAGCACTACAACCTTGCTTTGCCGGTGCTCAGCGGCCAAAAAGGTTGATACTCAAGCCCGTTACCAGCATCAAACCCACCTGGGCGCCGATCAACAGTACCAGCGGCGAAAGATCCAGCCCGCCCAGGTTAGGCATGACGCGTCGAATGGGGTTAAGCAAGGGCGCCGTGAGCGCTTGCAGTATGCCCATGAGCGGCGCGTGGGGGTTTACCCACGACAGGATCACCTGAATGAGTGTGAGCCACACGATCAGGTTCAGCGCCCAACGCAGCATCATGAAAAAACCTATGCCCAGGCTGGCCGGCAGCACGGCCAACACATTGAGGCCGCTCAGCGCGGCCAGCACCAGCACGTAGACCACGCCCGTCAGCCACGCCGCCACCAGACTGGCAAGATCACGGCCGCCATAGCCAGGAATGACCCGGCGCAGTGGATGCACAATCCAGTTGGTGGCTTGCCCGATGCCTCGCAGCAGTGGGTGATAGGGATGAACCCTGGCAGCCTGCATCCAAAAGCGCAGGATGCAGGCCGCGCCGAATAGCGTGACGATGATCTCAAAAAGAAAATAGAAGATGTTGCTGAACATGCGGGCGCCGGTGGGTGAAGTCGAGAATGGGGAAGTGAAAAAGAATCAACACAATTGGCCCGGTACGCGGCGCGCACCGGGCCAATGAATACCTGCTAGGAACGATCCGTCAGGAGCGATTGCCGGTAGGGAAGGGCCAGGCTGCGACCGGATTGGTGCTGGTTTTTGCGGGTGCGGCCTTGCGTGCCGATTTTTTGGCCGCATTCTTGACAGGGGGCGTTTTGGCCGGCGCCTTGCTGGTGGTTCGGTTTGGGGCTTTGGTGACTGCCGCTGGCGTGCCCGGCTGTTTGACTGCCGCTGCCTGTTGCCTGGCCGTGGGTTGCACCGCGGCTTTGCTGACTGCGGCTTTTTTGGCCACAACCTTTTTGGCGGGTGCAGCCTTGGTGGCAGCCTTCTTGGCGGGCGTCTTTGCAGGTGACTTGGTAACGACCGTTTTGGTGATGGCCGCCTTTTTGGCAGTGCTCTTGGCGGCTGCCTTTGTGGCGACTACTTTTTTGGCAGGTGCAGCCTTGGTGGCAGCCTTCTTGGCGGATGCCTTGGCAGGTGCAGCCTTGGCGGCGACTTTCTTGACGGCAGCCTTTTGAGCAGCAACCGGAGCTGCTTTCTTGGCCGCTGCCTTGCTGGCTACTGCTGCTTTTTTGGCAGGCGCCTCGGTAGCGGCCTTCTTGGCGGCTTTTTTGGCCGATGCTTTCTTGGCTGTTGCCATGATTTACTCCTGACGATTACGTAGTGTGATCAATCCGGGAGGCCACTACCCACCGGGAAACGGGCTGCCAATAGTACATCGCCGAGGCGGCGTATGCATGACGCCATTTCGGCACATAAACGTAACATGCCAACATCGACGCGACCAGTCAAACTGAGGAAACGCCCGCGATAGTGCTAGGAAACCGCCCCGGACGTGGGGGGTTTGCAACGTCTGCGCTGGGTTCGGGCGTGTACTTGGCGCACAATCAGATGTAGCGGTGATGGGCGAGTGGTTCGTTCAAGGGCCAGTTTCTGCTCGTTTGAGTGTTCGGCAAATGTAGGTATGTAGGTAGCGCAGTGCGCAAGCCTCGCGTTGCTCAAGCTTCCAGCTTCGCCGCTCATGGCAGGATTGCAGGGTCGGTTGACCGTCGCTCGGGTCGGAGGAAATTGTGATGCACAATCCACATTGGCAACGGCGTATGGCGTTCGGCGTCCGCCTTCTCGGCTCCTGGCTGCTCTGGAGCCTGCTGGCCGGTACAGCGCCCGCCACGCTGGCGGTTGGCCTGTTCGCGGCTGTGCTCAGCACTCTGCTGAGTCTGCATTTGCTGCCGCCAGGCAGTGTCGTGCCACGCTTGAGTCTTCTCAAACCTTTGCCGAACTTTGTCTGGCAATCGATATTGGGCAGCATTGATGTCACTTGGCGTGCCCTCGCGCCCAAACAACGTGTGCATGCGGGCTGGCAGCGGATAGTGGCGCCCGATCACGTCATAGGGCGCTACGTGCTCGGTTGCGAAATCACCCTCATGCCCGGCACGCTGCTCGCCGGCATGGACACCACGCACTATCTCGTGCATCTGCTCGACCGCCATCAGGATATCGGAGAGATCATCGGCCCTGAAGGCCGGCGTCTGGAGCGCGCTGGCTGGATGCCGGTGTTGCCGTCGAAAGGAGGCGCCGCATGAGTGCATTCCTGTTGTTGGCGGCGGCGGTTGTGCTGCTTACGCTGGCAGGTGCTTTCTGGCGCGTCTGGCGGGGGCCCAACGAACCCGATCGCATGATGGCGGCCCAGCTCATCGGTACCGGTGGGGTCGCGGTGGCCATCCTTCTCGCCGTGGCCATCGATTGGCGAATGATCGATGTGGCGCTGGTGTTGGCCTTGCTGGCGCCCTGGGCCGCTGTGGCTTTCGTCAAGGCGTCAACCAGCGATGGCCATGGCGATCCCGAACTCGAACCGATCGACGACCCATCCATACAGACACGGGAACCATCATGAGCGATTGGCTGACTTTGATATTCGTGGTGCTGGGCCTGGTTTTCTTTGCCGCAGGCACGCTGGGCGTGATTCGTTTTCCCGACTTGCATTCGCGCCTGCACGCCCTGACCAAGGCCGACAACCTGGGCCTGGCCTGCATGGTGATCGGCGCTGCGTGGCAGGCGCCTTCGGTGGCGGCGGTCGTTAAGTTGCTGGTGATCTGGGTGCTGGTACTGATTGCAGGGGCAACGTCGGCCCAGGTCATTGCTCGAGCTGCGTTGAACCCGCTGGTCAAACAGGTCGACAAACGCGAACGGGAGTGACGATGAAGCTTTGGTTCGACGTGGTGTTGGGTGTCATGCTCGTGCTGGCTGCCCTCGCGGTGGTGGGCGGGGGGCCGGGTTTTCGGGCCGTTTCGTTTTTCATCGTGTTCGGGGTCTTGATGGCCCTGGCATGGCTGCAGCTGGGCGCCATCGATGTTGCGCTGGCCGAAGCGGCCATGGGAACCGGGCTCACTGGTGTGCTGCTATTGAGCGCACAGGCCCGGCTGCGCAAGCTCGCTCGCCCGGTTGGCGTGGCCTCGCGCGGGCAGCAATTGCTTTCGGCGGTGGTTTGTCTCGCGTTCTTTGTGGCGTTGGCAACGGTGAGCTGGCAAATGACGGTTCATCCCGGTCTGCGCCATGCCGTAACGGCAAGTCAAGGCGAGCTTGGTGTAGGCAATGCGGTCACTGCGGTGCTGTTGGGCTATCGGGCGGTAGATACTCTGTTCGAAACCGTGGTGCTCCTGAGCGCCATGCTGGGCGTCTGGGCTGTGGCACACAATGCGGCTTGGGGCGAGGCGCCCGGGCTCAAGGATCGTGTGCGCCCCGATGGCGTGTTGCACACTTTTGGTCGGCTGCTGCCGCCGCTCGTGGTGTTGCTCGGCATGTACTGGGTTTGGGTTGGCAGCGATCAACCCGGTGGAGCCTTTCAGGGAGGCACCGTGTTGGCGGCGGCTTTACTGGTGCTGGTCATGACCGGTCATTGGCAATGGCCGCGTAGCGACTCGTCGTGGGTGCGCTTTGGGTTGGTATTGGGCATAGCCGTATTTTTGGTGCTCGGCGCCAGTGGCTTTTGGCTGGGCAGTTTTCTGCAATGGCCGCCCGACCACGCCAAGGCCCTGATGGTGGCGATCGAATGCGGCTTGGCCGCTTCGCTGGCACTCACCTTGGCCCTGCTGGTGGCG
>JAJUJN010000180.1 GCA_029265335.1 Alcaligenaceae bacterium | reverse complement strand
CGATCGCGAGAAGTCGGCGAAATGCGTTTCGGTAACGACGGCTTCCTCCGTCGCTGGCCGCCGACCGACCGGCCACAATGCTGCATCGATTCAGCGTAGCTGGTTCCGCTACCGTAGTGTCGCCTAGCGACGTGGGTGCAAGACTCCCATTGCCTCGAGTTATGGAGATCTCAAGCTGGCGGTGAGCGCAGTTTGTTTCACGTGGAACAGAAAACGCATCATGTGCGTCGCTCAAACTAAAGCGCAAGGCCGCAACCACGCAGTGAGCCACATTTGTCGGCATCGCCGCTGTGAGACTTGCTTCCATCATTCAGTAAGTTTTCAGGTCTCGCCTTTTTTCGAGCAGGATTATCAACAGGTATAAGTATGCAATTTCCCAAACGATTCGATGTCATCGTGGTTGGTGGAGGCCACGCGGGGTCCGAAGCCGCCCTTGCGTCCGCGAGAATGGGTTGCAAGACGCTTTTGCTGACTCACAGCATAGAAACGCTGGGGCAAATGTCGTGCAACCCCTCGATCGGAGGGATAGGCAAAGGTCATTTGGTGAAAGAGGTTGACGCCTTGGGTGGGGCCATGGCCCTAGCCACAGATGAGGCGGGCATACAGTTTCGGATTTTGAACCGGTCCAAAGGTCCGGCGGTGCGCGCCACACGCGCCCAGGCTGATCGGGTTCTCTACCGGCAAGCCATTCGAAAGCGCTTGGAGGAACAGGAAAATCTCTGGCTGTTTCAACAGGCAGTGGATGATCTGATGATCGTGGGCGACCGAGTGGTGGGCGCTGTCACGCAAATTGGCTTGAAGTTTGAGGCTCAAGCGGTGGTGCTCACCGCGGGTACGTTCTTGAACGGCAAGATTCACGTGGGCCTGGAGCATTATTCGGCCGGACGGGCCGGTGACCCTCCTGCCTTGTCATTGGCAGCCAGGCTGCAGGAGCTGAAACTGCCGCAAGGGCGTTTGAAAACGGGTACACCTCCCCGGATCGACGGGCGCAGCATCGATTTTTCCAGAACCGAGATGCAGCCGGGAGACAGCGACCCCATGCCGGTATTTTCGTATCTTGGCAAGCCCGAGATGCACCCAGAGCAGCTGCCTTGTTGGATCACCTACACCAACGAAGCCACTCATGACATCATTCGCAGCGGCCTTGATAGGTCACCGATGTTCACCGGAGTGATTGAAGGTGTTGGCCCGCGGTATTGCCCCTCGATCGAAGACAAGATCCATCGATTCCCCGACAAGAACGCGCATCAGGTGTTCTTGGAGCCTGAGGGTTTGACCACGCATGAGATCTACCCCAACGGAGTTTCCACCAGTTTGCCCTTCGATGTGCAGCTCGAGATGATTCACTCTCTGCCAGGTCTGGAGTCGGCTCACATCATTCGGCCGGGATATGCCATAGAGTACGACTACTTCGATCCTCGGTCGCTTTGGCCGTCACTGGAAACGCGTAGTTTGCAAGGGCTGTTCTTTGCAGGCCAAATCAATGGCACCACGGGTTATGAAGAAGCGGCGGCCCAGGGGTTACTGGCAGGGGTAAACGCCGCCTTGCAGGTGCTGGGCAAGGAGCCATGGACACCTCGCCGCGATGAAGCCTACCTTGGTGTTCTCGTGGATGACTTGATCACCCGTGGCGTGTCAGAGCCCTACCGAATGTTTACCTCACGGGCCGAGTATCGGCTCAGCCTTCGAGAAGACAATGCCGACGCGCGCTTGACTGAAGTGGGGCGCAAGATGGGCTTGATTGACGACGCTCGCTGGCGTGTCTTCGAAGAAAAACGGGAAGCGGTGGAGCGTGAGGTACAGCGCTTACGTTCCACGTGGATCAATCCTCGCGTATTTCCTGCCGAGGCCGCCACCGAGCTGTTGGGCAAGCCCATCGAGCGAGAGTACTCGCTGGCGGATCTGCTTAAGCGCCCAAACGTCGATTATCGGGGATTGATGTCAGCCGTCCGTGCAGACGGTGAGCTACTCGGCGGCCCAGGGCTGCCGCCTGGCGCCGCGGCGGAACAGGTAGAAATTCAAGTGAAGTACGCGGGATACGTGTCGCGCCAACGCGAGGAAGTTCAGAAGCATCTGAGCCACGAAAGTCAGCCTATTCCACCGAATATGGATTACGACCTTGTGAAGGGCCTCTCGTTTGAGGTTCGGCAGAAGCTCAAGGAGCATCAGCCGAGCACGCTGGGTCAAGCTTCGCGGATATCGGGCGTCACCCCCGCAGCGATCTCCCTGTTAATGATTCACGTGAAACGTCTTCAGTATCGCGGCGACTCGACAGTGGAAAAAGCGGCGGATGTCGCGAATTCCCAATGATATGACTCAATCTCCAAATCTCCGGAACGCAACAGCGCAAGAGGAGTTGGGCGATGCCTCCCGCTCCATGGGCGTGGACATCAGCCAAGATCAGGCAGACGCCCTACTCGAATTCTTAAAGCAGCTACAGCGCTGGAACCGAACCTATAACCTCACGGCTATTCGAAACCCCAAGGATATGCTTCAGCAGCATGTTCTCGACAGTCTTGCCGTTCTGCCCCACTTGGATCGTTGGTTGGCTACTGGTGAGGCTTTGCCCCACGCTAAGGCGGTGCGGGTGATGGACGTAGGGTCTGGAGGTGGCCTGCCGGGTATCGTGCTGGCGTTGATGCGACCCACCTGGCAGGTATTGTGTGTGGATGCTGTCGAAAAGAAAATGAGCTTCGTTCGCCAGATGCGAGGAGTATTGGCCCTGGAGAACCTCACAGCAGAGCACGGCCGGGTGGAAGAACTGAGCTCTGTACCACCACAGCATGTCGTGATATCTCGAGCGTTCGCATCTCTAGCCGATTTTGTTTCTTTGGCAGGACGCCACGTGAAACCCTCTGGGCTCCTGGTCGCCATGAAGGGCAAATACCCCGAGAGCGAGCTACAGGAACTCGCCCAGTTGCACCCCAACTGGCGTCAGATGCATCACGTAGGTTTGGAGGTGCCGGGGCTGGCGGCGGAACGTTGCTTGCTCGCATTCAGTCCGCCAGAAGAGGTGTCTTACACTCCTCAAACGCGATAGCATTGCCCGTTGCCTCTCGATTTTCTGCTTCTCCATCTGCCCATGTCAAAAGCCACCAAAAGTGCAAAAATTTTTTGTATTGCCAACCAAAAAGGGGGGGTGGGGAAAACCACCACAGCTGTCAACCTCGCCGCGGCTCTGGCCCGCCTTCGCCAACGGGTGTTGCTCATCGATCTCGATCCTCAAGGCAACGCCACCATGGGGAGTGGAATCGACAAACGCACCGTTGCAGCGAGTGTGTACCAGGTACTGATCGGCGAGAGCTCGATTCAAGACGCCACCTTCCGCTCCGAATCGGGAGGATACGATTTGTTACCTTCCAATCGAGAGCTTTCGGGTGCCGAGATCGACCTGGTCGGCATGGAGCAACGTGAAAGTCAGCTCAAGAAGGCCATCGGGCAAGTGACCGATCAATACGACTTCATCCTGATCGATTGTCCACCCACTTTGTCGCTGCTCACCTTGAACGGGCTTACAGCCGCCCACGGGGTGATCATTCCTATGCAGTGCGAATACTTTGCGCTGGAAGGCCTGTCGGATCTGGTGAATACCATCAAGCGCCTGTATGCCAACCTCAATCCGGAACTCCGGCTGATCGGCTTGCTGCGAGTCATGTTCGACCCTCGAGTGACCTTGCAGCAGCAAGTGTCCGCCCAGCTGCAGGAGCACTTCGGCGATAAGGTGTTCCGCACGGTGATTCCCCGCAACGTTCGCCTGGCCGAAGCGCCCAGTCATGGCATGCCAGGTGTGGAATACGACAAATCGTCGCGTGGCGCGAAAGCCTACATGGAATTCGGCAAAGAGATGATTCGCCGGGTAAAGAAAATGTAGGTACAAATCGATATATAGGCGTTCATCCGGATCATTATCGAATACTGTCAGTGAGGCACTACATGGTTGCTAGAAAAAAGCCGAAGAGATTGGGTCGTGGGCTGGACACCCTGTTGGGTGGCGACGAAGAGGTGCTGAATATCCTTCAGCCCAAAGACGATAGCGAATCGCCCTCCGCTGTCGCGGATCGAGCCCCCCACACCATGCCGATTGAGTGGCTGCTGCCAGGGCGTTACCAGCCGCGGTCACGGATGGACGAAGAAGCGCTCAATCAATTGGCCGATTCGATTCGGGCGCAAGGAGTCATGCAACCGATTCTTGTCAGGCCCATGACCTCAGATCCCAGCGAAGGTGAAAATCGCTTCGAGATCATCGCAGGGGAGCGGCGGTATCGAGCGGCACGACTTGCTGGCCTCGACGAAGTTCCAGTGCTGGTGCGCGAAGTGGGTGACGAGCAGGCGGCGGTCATGGCTCTCATCGAGAACATGCAACGCGAAGACCTCAACGTGCTCGAAGAGGCGCGGGGAGTGCACCGCCTCCTGAATGAGTTTGGCCTCACGCACGAACAGGCTGCTCAAGCAATTGGCCGTTCGCGCTCGGCCACTACCAACTTGCTGCGGCTACTGAATCTGGCCGAGCCCGTGCAGATCATGTTGTTGGCGGGCGATATCGACATGGGCCACGCACGTGCCTTGCTTGCGCTCGAGGGTGCGCAACAGATTCAACTCGCCAATATGGTGGCGGCGCGCAATATGTCGGTGCGCGATACCGAGAAGTTGGTGGCCCGTACCCTGGCAGAGAACGAGGGCGCCGAGAGTCGTTCGGTGCGGCGCAGCCGTCGGCCGTCGCGCGACGTCACCCGCCTCGAAGAAGCTCTGTCGGATAGCCTCGGTACTCGCGTACATTTCAAACTGGGCGCAGGGAAGAAAGGGCAGCTGATTATCGATTTCCACGATTGGGAGCATTTGTCTGCGCTCCTGGAACGTCAGGGCCTGGGCGAGGTCTTAGATAATCAATGAGTATCACCGCCTGCTGGCCGTCACTTACCACGGCTTGGGGCGTTCCGAGTCCAAGTGGCTCACGTTTTGCCGGCTTGCTCGCAACTTGGCGGGCAGCAAAGCTAAACTGACCTTCATTACGTCAACCTGGGCAAGCTGCTTGTCTGGTACGAATTTCTGGTTGTGCCGCGCTTCTTTTGCGGGCTGGCCAGTCCCCGTCGTTTCCCAACTCCGGAGGGTTTCATGAACGATCTACAATTGCTCATCAACGATCAGGCTGTGGCCGCCGCTGAAGG
>JAJUJN010000376.1 GCA_029265335.1 Alcaligenaceae bacterium | reverse complement strand
CCGTTGGCGGCGACATTGTCGACTGCGACCTGACAGGCATCGGGATCCACGTTGGCCTCCGGTACGACTTCTACTATCTTGGCAAGCAGGTGTTCGACCCCGCGTACGCAGGTTCGGACCGTGCCGCCAGTGCCGGCGAAATCGCCGTGCGAGCCGTGCTGTCACAACAGGGTGCGGTGATCGACCAACTGCGGCTGGGCTTGCGAGTGCCGGCCAGCTCCGACGATGCCACCGGCGGTGCGCGTGCCTTGCGACGGGCCACGGAATCGGCCGCCGAATCCATCGCTCAATGGCTGTCGCAGCAGCCCATACTGCAATTGAGCGGGAGTGCAGCCAACGTGGTGCAAACCCAAGGCGAACCTTGAAGCAGACCGAGCCCTGAAGGCAACGCGCCCACGGGGCAAGGAACCGCATTGTGCGCAGTGCCTTGCCCCGTGGGCGCTCACATAAAAAACTAGACCCCGCGCAGGAATGGTTTCCGAATGGCGTGGCCGATTCGGAGCTTCTGCGGGGGTAATCCTAGCGGCGTTTGCCGACCTGGTCGCCTATTACACCACCGATGGCTGCGCCACCTACGGTGCCAAGCACGCCGCCGTCGGAAATCACCGCACCCGCTACACCACCAATACCGGCGCCGGTAGCCGCACTTTTTTGCCGGCTATCCATGCTTTCCCAGGTAGAACAACCCACGCTGGCCAGCAGCATGAGCGTAGCGGCACCACTTGCAAGAGTTCGTGTGAGCTTCATAAGGGGCTCCCGTAAGGACTGATGTTCAAGTATAGGGGTTTTCACCGATTTTTGAACGGGGTGTTGTAAAAATGAGGAGTCGTGACCGTCGGTGTGGCGGACTACCCACAACGCTTAGAGCGTATATCGCAGCCACAGTTCAATGTCGCCAGAATCCTGGCGTGAACAAAACGAATACCGTGACCAGCTCCAGGCGACCCAGCAGCATGCCCGCCGTGCAGAACCATATCTGAAGGGGGTCGAGCGACGAGAAGTTCGCAGAAGGGCCCACGCCACCCAGACCAGGTCCCAGGTTGTTCACACTGGCCAATGCTGCCGAAAGCGCCGTGGTAGGCTCCAGGCCGGTAAAAACCAACAACAGATGGATCATCAGCACCGTGGCCACATACAGCAGAAGAAAGGCGAGCAGGCCCAACAGCACGTGGGTTTCCACGACGCGCCCCAACAGCTGAATGGGCGCCACGATGCGTGGATGGATCAGGCGTCTGAGCTCAAGCCGCGTTTGTTGCAGCAATAGGCGCATGCGCAGGAATTTGATACCGCTGCCGGTGGAGCCGCTCGAGGCGGTAAAGCACGACAGCAGCAAGAGAAGCAGTGGGCCGGCCGTGGGCCAACCGGCATAGTCGGCGTTGGCAAAGCCTGTGGTAGTGGCCACCGAGATCGTGTTGAACATGCCGTAGCGCAGGGCCGCCAGGGGATCGGGATACACCTCGCTCAGCCACAGAAACGCACTCACGCCCAGGCCGGCGATCAGCAACAGGGCAAGCACGTACTTCGCTTCGGGGCACCGCCAATAGGCCCGCAGCGATTTTTCGCGCATGGCGTTGAAGTGGGTGGTAAAGCTCAGGGCGCAAATCACCATGAAGACCATGGCCACAATTTCCAGCCAGGGAGAATCGAAGGCAGCAAAGCTGGCGTCACGGCTCGAGAAGCCGCCCAGGCTTACCGTGGCCGCCATATGAATGTAGGCGTCGAGCGGCGCCATGCCCACCAGCCAGTAGGTCAGCCAGCAAACCACGGAGATACCGAGGTAAACCAGGTAGAGCCCCTTGGCTGTACTCGCGATGCGTGGGGTGAGCTTTTCATCTTTCATGGGGCCGGGGGTTTCGGCGCGAATCACCTGGCTGCCGCCTACCCCCAGCAAAGGTAGAACCGCTACCGCCAGTACCAGGATGCCCATGCCGCCGAGCCACATCAGGCTGGCGCGCCACCCGTTGAGGGAGGGCGGCAAGGCGTCGAGCCCGCTCAAGACAGTGGCGCCGGTAGTGGTCAGGCCCGACATGGTTTCGAAATAGGCCAAGGTGAACTGCAGCGGCGTGCCGCGGCTGTCGAAATAGACCAGCAGCGGTACGGTGGCCACCAGAGGCAGAACCGTCCATGCCAGCACAACCAGCAAAAAGCCGTCGCGCGCCCGGAGTTCGCGCTGGTGGGCGCGGGTGAAAAGCCAAGGTATGGCGCCCAAGAGCAGCGAGAGCAAGAAGCCGGCGAGAAAGCTGAAAAACGTCCCGTCGTTGAACCAGAGGCCCACCACCATGGGAAACACAAAGGCGAAGGCGAAGATCATCAGCGCGAAGCCGATGATGTTGAGCACGGAGAGCAACCGAGGCATGACGTTGCGCGGGTAGCCGTAGTCAGAAGTAGGCGGCCGACACCTGGAACAGTCGCTCTACCTGAGGGATCAGGCGACGACGGGTTACCAGTACGATCACGTGATCCTCCGATTCGATCATGGGGTCGGTATCGGGCATGAGGATGTCGTTGCCGCGCACCAAAGCGCCGATGCTCGCACCTTCGGGCAAGGGCACGTCGCTGATGCGGCGGCCCACCACTCGTGAGGTGTCGGCGTCGCCGTGAGCAATGGCTTCGAGCGCCTCGACGGCGCCGCGGCGCAGGCGATGCACCGCAACAACATCGCCGCGGCGC
This sequence comes from Alcaligenaceae bacterium, assembly GCA_029265335.1. Classification (GTDB taxonomy): domain Bacteria; phylum Pseudomonadota; class Gammaproteobacteria; order Burkholderiales; family Burkholderiaceae_B; genus Verticiella. The sequence continues at coordinate 34 of JAJUJN010000376.1, read as the reverse complement.
ACATAGCGCAGCAGCTCGCCGATGGTGGTTTGGT
>JAJUJN010000225.1 GCA_029265335.1 Alcaligenaceae bacterium | reverse complement strand
CATGCTGCCTTTTGCCCTCACCTTGGGGCTCGCCGCGGGCTACTTCAAGGGTCGGGTCGACGACATCATTCAATACATCTACACCACGCTCACCTCCATCCCCGGCATCCTGCTGATCGCCGCCGCGGTGCTCATGCTGCAGGTGTATATCGATACCCACCCCGAGAATTTCGCCACCGCCGCCCAGCGTGCCGATATGCGACTTTTCATGCTGTGTCTGATTCTCGGTTTCACGGGTTGGGCGGGCCTGTGCCGCTTGTTGCGCGCCGAGGCGCTCAAGCTTCGGGAGCTCGAATATGTGCAGGCGGCACGCGCTTTTGGCGTGAGCCATGCGCGCATTCTGGCTCGTCATTTGTTGCCTAATGTGATGCACATCGTGCTGATCACGGCGGTGCTCGAATTCTCGTCGCTGGTGCTGTTCGAAGCCGTGCTTTCGTATCTGGGTGTGGGGGTGGATCCCTCCATGAACTCATTCGGCTCCATGATCGATATGGCTCGCACCGAAATGTCACGCGACCCGATGGTCTGGTGGAATTTGTTGGCGGCCTTTGTCTTCATGCTGGCGTTGGTGTTGTCCGCCAACCTGGTGGCCGATGCGGTCCGTGCGGCCTTCGACCCGCGTGCCAGTCAGTGGGGTTGGCGTCGGCGGCGCGACAAGGCTGGGAGGCAAACGGTATGAGTGCAGCAAGCGACACGGTGCTGACAGTGAAGGATCTCGACGTTTCCGTCGCGTCCGAGGAATCCTTGCGGAATGTCGTGCAGCAGCTCTCTCTCACCATTGCCCGCGGTCAAACCTTCGCTCTGGTGGGCGAGTCGGGTTGCGGCAAAAGCATGACGGCGCTGGCGCTGCTCCGCCTGCTGCCTGAAGCCGCCGCCATCGATGGCGGTGAGGTGTGGCTGCACGGCGAAGATCTGAACCGGGTGCCCGAAGCACGCATGCGCGCCGTGCGGGGCGGGCGCATCGGCATCATCTTTCAGGAGCCCGCCACCAGCCTCAATCCGGTCATGCCCATCGGGCGCCAGATCATCGAAACTCTGCATGCCCATACCGACCTGCGCGGTGTAGCAGCGCGGCGCAAGGCCATCGAATGGCTGGATCGCGTGGGCATCGAGAACGCCGAGCGGCGTATCGACGATTACCCATTTCAGCTTTCTGGCGGCCAGAAGCAGCGCGTGATGATTGCCATCGCCCTGGCCGCTGAGCCGCGGTTGCTGATCGCCGACGAGCCCACCACGGCGCTCGATGTCACCATTCAGGCGCAGGTGCTGGAACTTTTGGCCGAACTGCAGCAGGAGCTGGGCATGGCCATGCTGCTGATTACACACGACCTCGCGGTGGTCAGGCAGGTGGCCCATCATGTGGCATTGATGTATGGCGGCGAAATTGTCGAAACGGCGCCGGCCGATGAGTTCTTCCATCGTCCCAGACATCCATACGCCCGCCTGCTGTTCGAAGCCATTCCCACCGCGGCCAAGCGCGGCCAACCGCTGGCGCGTGAGTCGTCAGCCGCTTTGTTTGCCCAGTTGCGGGGCGAACGGCCGCACCAGCCGGAGCCAACGCCGGTCATCGAATCTCGAGCCGAGCGTGCACCCTGGGCTGCACAATCATCCAATGACCCCTTGCTTTCGGTGCGAGATTTGTCGGTACATTACGCTATACGCAAGGGATGGCTGCGGCGTCAGGTAGGGGCAGTGAAAGCCGTGGATGGCATTTCCTTCGACCTCTATCCGGGGCGTACCCTGGCCTTGTTGGGCGGTTCGGGCTGTGGCAAAACCACCACCGGCAAGGCTTTGCTGAGGCTCTTCGACAGCTCGGTACAGGTGGGAGGGCAAGCAACGCTGGGTGGCGTGGACTTGCTCAACGCCCGGGGCGCCACCTTGCAGGATTTGCGTCGCCGCATTCAAATCGTATTTCAAGACCCATTTGCATCGCTGGACCCACGCATGCGGATTGGTGCCATCATCGATGAGGGTTTGATCTCGCTGCGGCCCGACCTCGATCGCCCTACGCGCGAGCGCCGCATTCTCGAACAACTCGAGCGGGTTGGCTTGCCCACCGATACCGCCATGCGGCACCCGCATGAGTTCTCGGGGGGCCAACGCCAGCGCATCGCCATTGCCCGTGCCCTCGCCGTAGATCCCGCCGTCCTGGTGCTCGACGAACCCACCTCGGCCTTGGATGTTTCCGTCCAGGCGCAAATCCTCAATCTTCTGCGCGACCTCCAAGGCGAAACTGGCATGGCCTATTTGTTCATTACCCACAACTTCGGGGTGGTGGAATACTTGGCCGACGATATCGTGATCATGGACCAGGGTCGGGTGGTGGAGGCGGGCAGGGCCGAGACGGTTCTCAAGAACCCCCAGCATGACGTCACACGACGCTTGTTGAACGCGGTGCCGCGCGTGTCATTTGCGGCGATGCCTTCAACACAATAGCGTGATTTCCGGCGGTTTCCGACGTGTGCCACACGTGCCTGGTCTGAATCGTTTATCATGTCGACCGCGTCGCTTCATGCGCGGCCTCGTCGTTTTGGCGGTGCTGCTGTCATAAAGGTCGTTCGGGTGTGTGGCCGAGTGGTTGAAGGCACCGGTCTTGAAAACCGGCGAGGGGTCAAACCCTCCGTGAGTTCGAATCTCACCGCACCCGCCAGTCTTGCTCTGCCCTGGTTGCCTCAAATTGTTGAATTGGCAGCCATGTCTCATGCTTGCATCCCGCAAAACCCGGTACAATCAAGGGTTTTGTCAACTTATCAATTGTTGTTTCTGTGACTACTGCGCAATCTGCCGCACCGAAGGCGCGTCGCCGTTTCGTGCTCGGCAACTGGAAAATGAACGGTTCGCTCGACGCCAACGCGGCGCTCCTCGATGGGCTGCGCGCGGGCTTGGCCGACCCCCATCTGGCCCTACTCAACAATGCTCAAGCCCCTGTAGTGGCGGGTGTGGCGCCACCAGCGCTGTATCTACCGCAGATACAGGCCGCGCTTGCCAACACACCTCTCTGGTGGGGCGCGCAAGATGCCAGCGAGCATCAAGCCGGCGCCTACACTGGCGATCTCGCCGCTGCGATGCTCACCGATTTCGGCTGCCGTTTCGCCTTGGTGGGTCATTCAGAGCGGCGCGCCGGGCATGCCGAAACCAACGAACAAGTCGCTCGCAAGGCCAGTGCCGTGTTGCAGGCCGGGCTTACGCCGGTGGTGTGCTTTGGTGAAACTCTCGCTCAGCGCGAGTCGGGCCAAACCCTCGAGGTCATCGCCGAGCAGCTGCAACCGGTGCTGGCGCTGGGCGCTCAAGCCCTGAATGGAATGGTGCTCGCTTATGAGCCCGTATGGGCCATCGGCACTGGCAAAACCGCCACTCCCGAGCAAGCCCAAGAGGTTCATGCGGCGGTTCGCCAGCAACTGCAAGAAGCTGGCGCGCCGGCGGTGTCCGTGCTCTATGGCGGCAGCGTCAAGGCCGACAACGCCGCCGAGCTCTTTGCCATGCCCGATATCGACGGTGGTTTGATCGGCGGCGCGGCGCTCGACGCCAACCAGTTTCTCGCCATCATGCGAGCGGCCTGCGCGGCCGCGGCGTCATGAGGTCGTTGTCTGAGCCTGGCTGCCGCCAGGTCGTGCAGGGCTCGCGCAATGCCACCAAGCTGGCGGCAACACACATCTGCCTCATCTGGAGTTTCACCTTATGTCAATGATTCTCACTCTGCTGCTGGCCGTGCAGGTGATCTCGGCGCTGTCCATCATCGTTCTGGTGTTGCTGCAGCAAGGTAAGGGCGCCGACATGGGCTCCGCCTTCGGCGGTGGCTCCGCAGGAAGCCTGTTTGGCGCCGCCGGCGCAGCTAACTTCCTGTCGCGCGCCACCAAGTGGGCAGCTATTGTGTTCTTCATCGTGACCGGCGCTCTGGCCTATTTCGGGCAAGGCGCTCGCAACGTAGAGCCCGAGATCGGCATCATGGAAGGCTACGAAGAGGTCGACCCGGCGATCCCGCAAGCTCCAGACGCCAACGACGCCTCCATACCCTCCGTGCCGGATGCAGATATCTCCGTGCCCGAGGTATCTGAGGTGCCGGACGTGCCTGAAGCCAACGGCGCTGACATTCCACAGGCGCCTGCTGCCGATAGCGGCAACGCCGCCCCGTCCGCGGCTAACGACACGGCGCCTGAAGTTTCGATCGATGTCGAAGTGGAAGAAACCGAGGCAGACAATGGGGCTACGGAAGCCAGCAACCAACCCTGATTTTATGATATAGTCTCTTTCTTGCCGGCGCTACTAGATTGCTTCAGCATTCATGTAGGCGCTGGCAAGCAAGCCGTCGTGGTGGAATTGGTAGACACGCTATCT
>JAJUJN010000350.1 GCA_029265335.1 Alcaligenaceae bacterium | reverse complement strand
GCCGCTCCGGCATGGAACGCGCGCTCGAATATATGGGCTTGGAGCCCAACACGGCCATCACCGACATCCGCATCGACAAGGTCTTCATCGGTTCATGCACCAACTCGCGTATCGAAGACCTCCGCGAGGCGGCCGAAGTGGTGCGCGGCAAGCGTGTGGCCAGCAACGTGAGCCTGGCCATGGTGGTGCCGGGCTCGGGTTTGGTTAAGGCCGAGGCCGAGGCCGAAAACCTGCACAAGATCTTCATCGATGCCGGTTTTGAATGGCGGGAGCCGGGCTGTTCCATGTGCCTGGCCATGAACGCCGACCGTCTCGAGCCGGGCGAGCGCTGCGCCTCCACCTCCAACCGCAACTTCGAAGGACGGCAGGGGCAAGGCGGACGCACCCACCTCGTCAGTCCGGCCATGGCCGCAGCAGCCGCCATCGCCGGCCATTTTGTCGACGTCCGTCAACTGGGCTGATCTCCGGAGAACGATATGGAAGCTTTCACCGTACACCAAGGTCTGGTGGCCCCGCTCGATCGCGAGAACGTCGACACCGACCTCATCATTCCCAAGCAGTTCCTCAAGTCGATCCGGCGCACGGGCTTCGGCCCCAACCTCTTCGACGAGCTGCGCTATCTCGATCATGGCGAGCCGGGCATGGATAACTCCAAGCGCCCGCTCAACCCCGATTTCGTGCTGAACCAGGAGCGTTATCAGGGTGCGTCCATTTTGCTGGCACGTCAGAACTTCGGTTGTGGTTCCAGCCGCGAGCACGCGCCCTGGGCCTTGCAGCAATATGGCTTCAAGGCGGTCATCGCGCCATCGTTTGCCGACATCTTCTTCAACAACTGCTATAAAACAGGCCTGCTGCCTATCGTGCTCACGGAGCTCGAGGTGTCTCGCCTGTTCGACGAAGTGCGCGCCAACGTAGGCTACAAGCTCACCGTCGACCTCGAGCGCCAGGTGGTGATCACACCCAACGACCACACCATGTCGTTCGAAATCACGGCATTTCGCAAATACTGCCTGCTCAATGGGCTCGACGAAATCGGTCTCACCCTCGAGCACGCCGACAAAATCCGCGCCTTCGAGGCCGAGCGTCTGGCGCGCCATAGCTGGTTGGCATCGCGGCCCCTCACGCTGTAAGGCATTCTTTGGCTGCAGCCGGGTCCCAGCTTTTCCATACGCAACACCACACATTTCATGACACACACGATCGCAGTCCTGCCGGGCGACGGCATCGGCCCCGAGATCGTTGAGCAGGCGCAGCGCGTGCTGAGCGCGCTGCAGCTCAACCTCAAATTCGAAACCGCACCCGTAGGTGGCGCAGCCTACGCGGCCCATGGCCATCCGTTGCCGCCGGCCACTCTCGAGCTGGCACAACGCGCCAACGCCATCCTGTTTGGCGCCGTGGGCGATTTCCAATACGACAAGCTCGAGCGCGAACTGCGTCCGGAGCAGGCCATTCTTGGCCTGCGCAAGGCGCTGGGCCTGTTCGCCAATCTGCGCCCGGCGCTTCTGTACCCTGAGCTCGCCAATGCCTCATCGCTCAAGCCCGAAGTGGTGGCCGGTCTCGATATCGTGATCGTGCGCGAACTCACAGGCGATATCTACTTCGGCTCGCCACGCGGGGTTCGCTCGGCGCCCGACGGCAAGTTCGCCGGCGAACGCGAAGGCTTCGACACCATGCGCTACGCCGAGTCCGAGGTGCGACGCATCGCCCATATTGGCTTCGAAACCGCCCGCAAGCGTCAACGCAAGCTGTGCAGCGTCGACAAGGCCAATGTGCTCGAAACCTCGCAGTTCTGGCGCGATATCGTCATCGACGTGGCTCGCGACTATCCCGATGTCGAACTCAGCCACATGTACGTCGACAACGCCGCCATGCAACTCGTGCGTGCGCCCAGGCAGTTCGACGTGATCGTCACGGGCAACCTTTTTGGCGATATCCTGTCGGATGAGGCCGCCATGCTCACCGGTTCCATTGGCATGTTGCCATCGGCATCGCTGAACGAACAGCGCCAGGGTCTCTACGAGCCCAGCCATGGTTCGGCGCCCGATATCGCAGGTCAAGATCTCGCCAACCCGCTCGCCACCATACTATCGGCGGCCATGTTGCTGCGCTACTCGCTCGATCTGGCCGAACCCGCTGATCGTATCGAGGCCGCGGTTCGTCAGGTACTCGCCGACGGCCTCCGCACGCCCGACATCCACGAAGAAGGCACGGTCAAGGTGGGCACGCAGGCCATGGGCGACGCCGTCCTGAAGGCACTGAATAGGAGTTGAATATGAGTCAAGCAGTTGGTTTCGTCGGCTGGCGCGGCATGGTGGGCTCGGTCCTCATGCAGCGCATGCAAGACGAAGATGATTTCAAGCATGTCGACCCAGTCTTCTTTTCTACCAGCAACGCCGGCGGCAAAGCGCCACCCTGGGCGTTCGGCGCGGGGCCTCTGCAAGACGCGCACGATATCGAAGCGCTCAAGAAGCTCTCCATCATCGTGACCGCACAAGGCGGCGATTACACCAGCGCGGTATATCCAAAATTGCGTGAGTCGGGCTGGGATGGTCTTTGGATCGATGCCGCCAGTACGCTGCGGATGAACGACGACTCCATCATCGTGCTCGACCCCGTCAACCGGCATGTGATCGACGAAGGCCTCGAGAAGGGCGTGCGCGCCTTTGTGGGCGGCAACTGCACGGTCAGCTGCATGCTCATGGGTTTGGGCGGGCTGTTCGAGAAAGGCCTCGTGGAGTGGATGACCGCCATGACCTATCAGGCGGCATCGGGTGGTGGTGCGCAGCACATGCGCGAACTCATCACCCAGTTTGGCTTGATTCATCAAGAGGTCAAAACGCTGCTCGACGATCCAGCCTCGGCCATACTCGAGATTGATCGTGGGGTTCTGACTCTGCAACAGAGCGACAACCTGCCGCATGAACACTTTGGGGTGCCGCTGGCCGGCAACCTCATTCCCT
>JAJUJN010000217.1 GCA_029265335.1 Alcaligenaceae bacterium | reverse complement strand
CCTGCCCCTGTAAGCCACAAACGGCTTGCGGTGCTCCGCAGGCGTTTGATAACGGGCTTGCTTACGGTTGGTGATAGTGCAGGTCGGTGACGGCCTGCACCCGGCAGGGCACCGGCGAGCGGCCGTCACGGCCAAAAAGAAAGCTGAGGGTGATGTCGCTGCCCACGGTGAGCTCCTGCGTGGGTTCGGCCAGCAGCACGTGGTAGCCACCGGGTGCAAAGGCCTGCGTGTCGCCGGGCGCGATGGGCACCGAAGAAATGGTGAGCATGCGGGCAGGCCCGTCGCCGGTGACCGTTTGCCGCAGTTCGGCACGCTCGAAAGCATCGGTTTGCACGCCCGTGAGCTCGAGCGTGAGGTGACTCTCGTTGTGCACCTGAAAATAGGCGGCGGTGGGCAGCTCGGCCACAGGTGTTTGGCGGATCCAACATTCGCCCACGGTTACCTCGTTGAGCTCGGATTCGGGCGTGACCAGGCCTTGCTTGCGGGTGAGTGACTGATCTTGGGCCTCGCTGCGCAGCGGTTCGACCGCCAGGGCGGCGACGGGCAACGCAAGAGCGGCAATAAAGGCAGCAAACGGAGCAACGTGGGTCATGAAATCGCGAACCAGGGTGACGGGGTTGGGCAGACGCTGATCAGAGCTGGTCGGCGCCTTGCAGGATGTCGTAGAGCACTTGGGCGACACCTTGCTGCCAGGTGGGCAGATAAATACCAAATTCCTGGCGCACGCGGGTGGTGTCGAGCACTGTGCTCGCCGGTCGGGGAGCCAAGCGCGTGAGCATGCTGCTGTCGATGGCTTGAAGGTCGGCGGCCCCGCAACGCAAGGGCATGCCCTGCCGAGCGGCTTCTTCGAGAATGAAAGCGGCATAGTCGTACCAGTTGGTGCGTCCCTCGCTGGCCACATGATACAGGCCCGGAGCGGCGCGTTCGCGCCAGGCATCGCGCAACATCAGCGCACTGACATGGGCCACGAGCTCTGCTGAGTTGGGCGCACCGAATTGGTCGTTGACCACCTGCAGGCGCGCCTGTTGCCGGGCTCGTCGCAGAATGGTGCGCAGGAAGTTGCGACCGTAACGGTGGTAAACCCACCCTGAACGCACAATGAGATGGCGTGGCGCCTGGGCCACGATTTCGTCGGCCGCGAGCTTGCTGCGCCCGTAGGTGTTGAGTGGCAGAGCGGGATCGTCTTCGCGGTAGGGTCGGTCAAGCTTGCCGTCGAACACGTAATCGCTGGAAAAATGCAGCAGCCAGGCGTTGTGTTCGGTGGTCCACTCCACCAGACGTTCCGGCATGGCTGCATTGAGTTGCATCACCGACGCGGTGTGGTGTTCGGCGGCATCGACATCGGTGAATGCGGCGGCGTTCACCACTATTTGGGGCTGCAATTCGTTGAGAGTGCGTTGCAGCGCGGCCAGGTCGTAGAGATCGCAGGCCTGTCGATCGGGCATGAGCAGTTCGCCCAGCGGTGCCAGGCTGCGCTGCAGCACCGACCCCAGCTGGCCGCTGGCGCCCAGCAGCAAAATGCGTGGCACAGAAGACGAAGCGCTCATTTGTGCCTCCCGTAATAATGAGCGATCGGCCGAGCAGGGTGGCCAAGCAGCTGTTGAAGCACGCTGGAGTCGCCCACACTGCCCTGATTGAGCATGGTGAGCGTGTCGCGGTCGAGCATCACACCGGGCAAATGTGAGCCCACACGGGCGCAGGTTTCGATGAACGTCATAGGTATGGAGAGAAAACGGGCGGGCGACGATATGCCTTGCGCCTGGCGCAGATGCACATAGAGTTCGCGCAGGCTGAGCGCTTCGGGGCCCACGAAGGGCAGCCGTCCGGTGGGCATGGGTTGCGCCTCGAGCAGTTCCACCACACCATCGATGAGATCGTGGATATGCACAGGCTGAAGAGCTTGCTGGCCGTCGCCGGGCAACGGGATGACTGGCAGGCGTGACACCATACCAAAGAGGCGAGCGCTACCGCTACCCCGGCCGAACACCACCGAAGGCTGCACAATGGCGGCCGCCACTTGCAAGGTGGCAAGATGGTCGTCGGCAGCCTTCTTGCTGCGGTGGTAGGCGGTGGTGCCGGTGTCGGCGCCAAGAGCGGAGATTTGCACGATGCGTTGCACGCCGGCGGCCGCGGCGGCGTCGAACAGGGCCACCGGCGCGAGATGGTGGATTACGCTGAACGATTGATTGCGTGATTCGCGCAATATGCCCACCGCGTTGACCACGGCATCGATGCCTTGCACCAGCTCCTGCCAGGCAGCCGGGCTGGTGGCTTGGTTGAAATCAACAGCCATCAGTTCGCACTGTTGAAGGTGGCGGCCGGCGCGTTCGGGCCGCCTCACGACCGCCACCACGGTGTGGCCTGCAGCCCGCAGGGCCTGAACCAGGTGACCACCGATGAAACCGGAGGCGCCAGTAAGCAGGATCTTCATGGGAGCCCTCCATAACACCCGCCAGACAGCCGCGGAGGTGAACGGTGGGTGTTGCGCGGCAGAGCCGTAGTTGGCCTGCCACGGAATTCCACATTAACGATTGCTGCTGGTTCCGGCAAGTTCAGGCCCAGCGACCCCTTCAGGCTTCTTCTTTGAGCCGATGGCGTTGCAGCTTGCCGCTTTCGGTGCGCGGCAGAGAATCCACGAAGCGAATCGAGCGAGGATATTTGTAGGGCGCCACCGACTCCTTCACGAAGTTCTGCAGTTCGGTAACGAGGGCATCGCTGCCCTGGTACTCGGGCTTGAGCACAACAAACGCGCGGATGATCTGGCCGCGGTCGGGGTCGGGCACGCCCACCACACCGCACTCGGCAACCGCCGGGTGCGCCAGCAGCGCCCATTCCACTTCGGGGCTGGACACGTTGTAGCCCGAGGTGACGATGATGTCGTCGACGCGCGCCACGTAGTAGAAATAGCCGTCTTCGTCCATGCGGAAGGCGTCGCCGGGCAGGTTCCAGCCATCTCGCACGTAGTTCTTCTGACGATCGTCGGCCAGGTAGCGGCATCCGGTGGGGCCTTTGACGGCCAGCATGCCTGCCTCGCCCGGTGGCAAGGGCTGCATGTTGTCGTCGACCACTTGCGCCACATAACCCGGCAGCACCTTGCCGATGGCGCCCTGGCGGAAGTCTTCGGGGCCCGAGGCAATGTAGATGTGGATGAGCTCGGTGCCGCCGATACCATCGTGAATCTCGATGCCGGTGGCTTCACGCCAGCGGCGGCGGGTGTCGTCGGGCAGGGCTTCGCCCGCCGATACGCTCTTTTTGAGGCTGGAGATGTCGTAGCGATCGACCATCATGGACATCTGCCGGTAAGCCGTGGGCGAGGTGAAGCAGATGGTGGCGCGGTAATCCTGGATGGCCTGCAGGAGGGCTTCGGGGTTGAGTTTTTCGAGGAGCACCGTGCTGGCGCGTGCCCACAGGGGAAAGCAGAGCAGACCGCCCAGCCCGAAGGTGAAAGCCAGCGGGGGCGTACCGATGAAGACGTCGGACGCTTCCGGCTTGAGGCAATGGCGCGGGAAAACCTCGCACATGGCCATGACATCGCGATGGAAATGCACGGTGCCTTTGGGGACACCCGTGGTGCCCGAGGTGAAGCCGATGAGGGCCGGATCGTTGGCGGCGGTTTCGACGGCGTTGAAGGTGTCGGGTTGCGCTTGCATGGCGGCTTCGAGGCTGCCGCCCTCGCCAAAGTAGACGACGTGTTGCAAGTGCTCGGAACCCTCGCGCGCCTTCTCGAGCTCGTCGGCCAGGGCGTGATCGCAAAGCGCGTGACTGACGGCGGCAAGCCGGGCAGCGTCTTTGAGCTCTTTGGCGCGCAGCAAGGGCATGGTGCCCACCGCCACGCCGCCGGCCTTGATCACCGCCAGCCAGCAGGCGGCCAGCATGGGTGTGTTGCCGCCGCGAAGCAGCACGCGGTTGCCCGGCACCAGGCCGAGATCGTTGACCAGCACGTTGGCGATTCGATTCACCTTGGCCTGTAGCTGGCTGTAGCTGAGATGGGTGTTTTTGCCGAGGATGGCGGGGCGATCGCCATGACCCTCGACGATGGCTTTGTCGAGCAACTCTTGAGTTGCGTTGAGCTTTTCAGGAAACTGCAGTTCGGGACGGTCGAACAGGAACTCGGGCCAGTCTTCGGGCGGCGGAAGATTGTCGAGCACGAATGTGTCGCGATGGGCAGAGTAGGTCATGGCTGAATTCGAGAAAAAAGCCGTGCGACCGCCAGACTTGGCGGCACGGCAAGGGTTGGATTGGGCTAACTATGCTGCCGGTATCATTTAGTTGTCAAGTAATTGTTTTCCCCCACTCATTAGATGTATGTCAATGAATATTTGATCTTCCGGGCTTGCGTGATTGGCGGTTGCACCGATAAAATACTTTAGAACTAAACCAAAAGTGCCCTGAAGCACCTGCTGGTGGGCCATGCAGCAGCCACAATCGTTTCTTAACCGTTTCTAACGGAGATCGCATGAAAATCGTATGCATCGGCGGGGGCCCGGCCGGCCTCTATTTTGCTCTGCTCATG
>JAJUJN010000455.1 GCA_029265335.1 Alcaligenaceae bacterium | reverse complement strand
GGCCTGGATGGTGCTGCTGGGCACGATCCCCGTCGGTTTGTGCGGTTTGCTGTTCCACGAGGTGATTTCCACCGCCATGCGCTCTCCCCTCCTGCTTGCCGCCAGCATGATTGGCTTCGGCTTGCTTCTGGGTTGGGCCGACTGGCATCGACGGGGTGAGCGATCCGTGGCCGCCATCACCTGGCGCGACGTGGTGTGGATTTCCCTGGCTCAGGCAGTGGCTTTGATTCCCGGCACTTCGCGTTCGGGCATTACCATGACTGCGGGCCTGATGGTGGGCTTGAGCCGCGAGGCTGCCGCACGCTTTTCCTTTCTGCTCGCGGTCCCCGTCATTGTGTTGGCGAACATTTTGCAGCTGCGTGAAGCTTTGCAGACACCGGTTGCCATCGATTGGATCGCGCTGAGTGTGGGCACCTTGGCGGCGGTGATCAGCACCTGGCTGTGCATCCACCTATTCCTGCGCTTCATCCAGCGCGTCGGCATGCTGCCGTTTGTCATCTACCGCGTGTTGCTGGGTGCTGCCCTGATTTGGGCATTTGCCTGAGGCAATAGACGCGCTTGTCGCGCCTGTCTACGGGAACAACCTACCGACCTTCACCGCATGACTCGCGCAGATCGGTGCTTTTGAGATCATGCAGCATCTTCGCCCAGGCTCTCAGAAGGCTTGGTGCGTTTGTACAAGCGATGGAAGTTCTCGGTAGACGCTTCGGCCACCTCTTCTACAGAAATGCCCCGCAGCTCAGCGATTTTGGCAGCTACATGCGGCACGAACGAGGGTTCGTTGGTCTTGCCGCGGTGCGGCACGGGGGCAAGGTAAGGCGCGTCGGTTTCGATCAGCAAGCGGTCGAGCGGAAGGTTGGCGGCCACTTCCTGCAATTCCTTGGCGTTCTTGAAAGTGACGATGCCCGAGAAGGAAATATAGAAGTTGAGCTCGATGGCAGCCTCAGCCATAGCCTGGGTTTCGGTGAAGCAATGCAGCACGCCACCCACATCGGCGGCCGACTCTTCGCGCATGATGCGGAGTGTGTCTTCGCGAGCCTCGCGCGTGTGCACGATAAGCGGCAGGCTCGCTTGGCGGGCTGCACGGATATGCGTACGAAAACGATCTCTTTGCCACTCGAGGTTGCCTGTCAGGCGAAAATAATCGAGCCCGGTTTCGCCGATGGCGACCACGAGCGGGTCGGCCGCGCGCTCCACCAGGTCGTCCACCGTAGGTTCGAGAGTGTCCTGATAATCTGGATGCACACCCACCGAAGCCCAGAGCCCCGGTTGTGACCGAGCCACAGCCATGACGTTCGGCCAATCGGGCAGATTGACGCTGATGCAAAGAGCCTGGTGCACGCGACTCGCGCGCATGCGCTCCAATACCTCCGGGAGTTGGTCACGCAGCTTGGGAAAATCGAGATGACAGTGAGAGTCGATATACATAAAAGCAAATTGTACGGCGCGACAACGATTGCCGCCCGAATGTAAAACATGAGACGTGTGCGCCCTGCGCCAATCAGCGCAGAATGTCGGCTGCTCGCAGCAAGGCGTCTTGGGCCAGCAGCCTGCCGTTGAGGGGATGATCGGCGATCGGCACCTGACGCGTGAGATATTGCAGCAGGTTGGCTGTGGCAACGGCGCCGGCGCGTTTGGCGATGGCCTGCATGGTAGAGCCCAACGAAGGATAGTAACGCGGAGCCAGGCCATGCTGCACACGCTGGATATCGTGCAGCGCCTTCTGCATGATGGGTAACCAAGCAGTGGCCCCCGCTTTATCCAGCTCGCCAGCCAGTCGTGAGGCGGTTTCTTGCCCGGCCCCGCGCTGCATGCTGGTCAGCCAGGTTTCGAGCCAATTCGGCCACGCCTTCCCGCCGTTTTCATGTTGCTGTAAGGCGGCCAAGGGTGCGCCACCTGCGGCAGCAAGATAGG
>JAJUJN010000328.1 GCA_029265335.1 Alcaligenaceae bacterium | reverse complement strand
CCGCATGCCGGGTGGTGTGGCAGGGGCGCAGTCTACAATGACTGTCCCCTATGCCGATTGTCGGTCTTGGTTGAATCAAGTAGGAATGTTCTAACTATTAATTCATCAATCGTAGGCCGATTCTCCATGTGAAGAAATGTCCAGACCTTGACGTTCTTCGTCTTCAGTTACGCGGAGTCCAAAAATCAGGTCAGCCAGCTTGTAGGCCACCCAGGCCACAACGGCAGACCAAACCATCGTGAGCAGTATGCCCTCGAGTTGAATCCAGATCTGCAGAAGTATTGAGGCTGCTCCATCGCCGGTGCCACCCAGCCAGGGCGCCACGAACACGCCTGTGAGTAATGCACCTACAATTCCGCCAACGGCGTGCAGACCAAACACATCGAGCGAATCGTCGGCGCGCAGCAGGCGCTTCAGGCCGTTCACTCCCCAAACACATACTGCACCGGCTGCGATGCCGATGACCACAGCGCCACCTGGGCCAACGAAGCCAGCGGCGGGGGTAATGCCCACCAGACCAGCCACGGCTCCCGAGGCGGCGCCCAGCATGGAGGGTTTGCCTTTCAACGCCCATTCAGTGAATGTCCACGAGAGCACCGCGGCTGCTGTGGCCACGAGCGTGTTGATGAAAGCCAGCGCGGCGGTGCCGTTGGCGGCCAGGGCAGACCCGGCATTGAATCCGAACCAGCCCACCCAAAGCAGGGCGGCGCCGATGAAGGTCATGGGAAGGTTGTGCGGCTTGATGGCTTCTCTGCCATAGCCAATTCGGCTGCCTATCGTATAGGCCCCTACCAGACCGGCCACGCCGGCGTTGATATGAACCACGGTGCCGCCGGCAAAATCGAGAGCTCCCCATTGGGCGACCAATCCACTCACGTCGTCTGACACATACCACACCATGTGAGCTGCAGGCACGTAGGCGAAGGTGAACCAGATTATGGTGAACAGCAATACTGCCGAAAAGCGTGCGCGTTCGGCAAATGAGCCAACAATAAGTGCACAAGTGATGCCGGCGAAAGTTGCCTGAAAGGCGGCAAAACTCAGCTCGGGCACGCTGCCCGACATGGCGAAATCGCCCGTTTGCGAGTTGAAAAGATCATGAAGAAAGAGCTTTTGCAGGCCGCCGAAAACTGCGTTGCCTTCGGTGAAAGCCAGCGAGTAACCGTAGACGAACCAGAGCACTATGGCCAGACTGAAGGTTGCTAGCACCTGCAAGAGAGTGGCAAGCATGTTCTTGCTTCGTACCATGCCGCCATAGAAAAGAGCCAGGCCCGGTACCGCCATCAGTATCACCAATACGGTGGCGGTGCTGAGCCAAGCCAGATCGGCGCCAACCAGCAGCGATGGCGGCGCCATTTCCACTATTGCGGTCGCAGTATCGTCGTTCTCCTGAGCGTGCGCGCTTGATGCGGCCAAGGTGAATACGCTGGCAACCAATGGCCACAGCCATCCTGAACGCTGTTTCATGAGTTTCCCCTGGGTATGTTAGATGTCAAAGAGCGTGTTCGCCGGTTTCGCCCGTCCGTATGCGCACAACATGCTCGAGCGGACACACAAAAATCTTGCCGTCACCGATCTTGTCGGTGCGAGCCGCCTGTTCTATGGCCTCGACGGCGATGTCCACCAGCTCATTGGCCAGGGCCACCTCGAGTTTGATCTTGGGCAGAAAGTCGACCACATACTCCGCACCTCGGTAGAGCTCGGTATGACCTTTCTGCCGTCCGAAACCTTTCACTTCGGTCACGGTGAGGCCTTGCACGCCCACCCGCGAGAGGGCTTCACGCACCTCATCGAGCTTGAAGGGTTTGATGATGGCGATGATGAGTTTCATGGCGTTTCCCTTGAGGGTTGTGGAAGTCGTTGCCATGAGTACTTAAGCAAATGTCGTGCCAATTCGTAGCCAGCGTCGGTCGGGGAGCTCTGGCTGAGCCGGCAGCGCCGGGAGCTGGCGCAAGCATGAGGCTCATGCACCACAATGGTGCAGACTGCGCGCCTTGGTGCACAGCAGCACACTCGGCAGCATGCCTGCGCGCATACTGCTTGGGTCAATGCCGATCTGGAGCCTTCATCTATGAGTTTTGCCGTGCTTGCCAGCCGCACCATCGTGGGTATGGATGCCATGGAGGTTCGCGTCGAAGTTCATCTCGCGGGTGGCATCCCGGGCCTTAGTTTGGTGGGCCGACCCGACGCCGAGATTCGAGAAAGTCGTGAACGCGTGCGCGCGGCGCTGGCGTCCTCCGGCTACTCCTTTCCCGATGGCCGCATCATCGTCAATCTGGCGCCAGCCGACCTGCCCAAAGCTTCCACTCGTTTCGATTTACCCATAGCCGTTGGCATTCTTCTGGCAGCCGGTCACATATCGCTGGCGCGCAAGGGGCGGCATACCCTCGAAGCTCGTCAACAATGGTTGTACCGTCACGTCTTCGCCGCCGAACTTTCATTAAGTGGGGCGTTGGTGCCGTCCCCGGCCCCGCTGGCCGTGGCCCTGGCTGTGGCCAGGGAGCACCGCAACGGCATTCTGGTGATGTCACCTACCGACGCCGCCCAGGCCGCCAGAGTGCCCGGAGTCGAGGTGGTAGCGGCCGAATCGCTGGCAAGCGTGGCTCAGTATCTTGCCGGCGAGCTCGAATTGCCCGCGGTGCAGGCGGCGTCGGCACCGTCGGCCGAATCTTATCCTTGTCTGTCCGAGGTTCATGGTCAGGCGGCGGCCCGGCGGGCGCTTGAGGTTGCAGCCGCAGGCGAGCATAGTTTGCTCATGTGTGGGCCGCCGGGCGCCGGCAAGAGCATGTTGGCCCAACGGTTGCCCGGCATCCTGCCGCCGCTGTCGCCCACCGCAGCCCTGGAAGTGGCTGCCATCGCCAATATGGCGGGCCAGAAGGAGCCGGGAGTGGGCCGCCGACCTTTCCGCTCACCTCATCACTCCTCATCACGAGCCGCCTTGGTAGGCGGTGGCTCACGCCCGCGCGCGGGTGAAATCACCTTGGCTCATCTTGGTGTTCTTTTTCTCGACGAAGTCGCCGAATTTCATCGTGCGGCGCTGGAGGCTCTGCGTGAGCCTCTCGAATCTGGTCTCATTGCCTTGGTGAGAGCACAGCACACCGTGGTGTTTCCCGCTCGAT
>JAJUJN010000255.1 GCA_029265335.1 Alcaligenaceae bacterium | reverse complement strand
GGCGCTCGAAGCGCTTTGCACGTACATTCGCGAGCAATACCCTCAGTGCCTGCTGGTGCTCGACGCCAAACGCGGCGACATCGGCGCCACCGCCACCCAGTACGCCTGCGAGGCCTTTGAGCGTTATGGCGCCCACGCCGTCACCGTCAACCCGTATATGGGCCACGATTCCATCGAGCCCTATCTGCGCTGGCGCGACCGCGGGATTTTTGTACTGTGTCGCACTTCCAACCCCGGTGGCTCGGATCTGCAGTTTCTTAACACCGATGGCGAACCGCTTTACCTCAAGGTGGCGGAAATGGCCGCAGGCGTCTGGTCGCAACAGGCCGCGCCGGGCCAGATCGGTCTGGTGGTGGGCGCTACCTACCCCGCCGAACTCGCGCAGGTACGAGCCCGGGTAGGAGATGACATGCCCTTGCTCGTGCCCGGCATCGGCGCCCAAGGCGGCGACATCGCGGCCAGCGTCAAAGCCGGCCGCAACTTGCAAGGCTATGGCATGCTGATCAACTCGTCGCGTGCCATCCTCTACGCCAGCGCAGGCAACGATTGGCAAGAAGCCGCCGCGCGCGAAGCCGCCCTCACCCGAGCAGCGATCGAGCGCGAACGGATCGTCTGATCACGCCACTTGCTTGGCGTCAGCCTTGCTTTCTTCCAACCAGGTATTCCACAAGGTTTCACGCGAGCGTCGGGCGTCGGCGAAGGCGGCTTCGCGCACGTGCCCGTAGCCGCGCACAGTCTCCGGCCAGGCGGCAAGCTTGGCTGCCGTGGGCAGACGCTCCGCGGTCAGCTCCCTCTCCAGACGGTCGAGGTCGGCCTCGTAGAGGCGCCGCAGTTCGCGGGCCAAGCGCCGCTCTTCATTGCCTCGCAAGGGGTCCAGCCAGGTGTCGCGCAGGGGTCGCATGGCCGCCAGCACCGCCATGACAGGTTGGATCCAGGGCCCGACTTCGCGCTTGCGGATCTTGCCAGTCACCCGGTCGCGACGCGCCAACGGCCAGGCCCCCAGGTGCCAGTGCACGCGATAATCGCCGGTAAAGGTGTTATCCAGTGATTTCTTGAAGGCCGGGTCGCGGAACAAACGCGCCACTTCGTACTCGTCTTTGTTGGCCAGCACTCGAAAATACTGACGCGCCACCTGCCGGGCAATCCGGCCGTCGTCACCCGCCTGCTTGGCGGCCGACTCAATGCGCTCTACCCGTTCGCGATACAGCGCGGCAAGCCTTTGGTTTTGGTAGGCCACGAGTCGCTCGGAGCGATCGCTCACGATGGCGTTCACGTCTTGCAGGCGCGGTTTAACGAACTGCATGACCGCGGGCTGGTGCAAGTGCCTCAATACCGACTCCGGATCGACCGCCAGCTGGCGGCCCCAGGCAAAGGCATCGCGGTTGAGCGAAATCGCCACGCCGTTGGCCTCGATGGCACGAAGAATGGCCTCTTCGCTCACCGGCACCCAACCCCGCTGCCACGCGTATCCCAGCATCATCATGTTGCCGCCAATGGCGTCGCCCAGCAGGGTGGTGGCCAGGCGCGCGGCCGGAATGGCAGATAGCGCTTCAGGGTTGCCCAAGGCGGTTTGCAGGCGTGCTGCCAAGCCCTCGGGGTCCAGCCGCCAGTCGGGGTTGCGCAAAAACTCGCTGGTGGGCGTGAGTTCGTCGTTGACCACGGCCTGAGCCGAGCCTGTCTTGAGTCGACTCATGGCTTCATCGCCAGCACTCACGACCAGGTCGCAACCGATCAGCACATCGGCTTCGCCAGCGGCGATGCGTGCCGTGTGGAGCTGTGACGGGTGACGCGCCAAGCGAATGTGCGACATCACCGCACCATATTTTTGCGCCAGCCCCGTGAGATCCAGGGTGCTCACTGCCAGGCCGTCCCAGTGCGCCGCCTGAGCAAGAATGGCGCCAATGGTGATCACGCCGGTGCCGCCAATGCCGGTTACCAGCAAGGCGCGGGTATCGGCCTCTGCGGCCAGCGCCGTATCTGGCCTGGGCAGCCGCGACACGTCGGGCGCCGCCGGCGCAGCCGTGGCGTCATTTTCGCCAGCCGCCCGACGCAGCTCGCCCCCTTCGATGGTCACGAAGCTGGGACAGAACCCCTCGATACAGGAAAAATCCTTGTTGCAGGTGGATTGATTGATACGACGCTTGCGCCCCAGCTCGGTTTCGAGGGGCTCCACCGACATGCAGTTCGAAGCCTTGGAGCAATCGCCACAGCCCTCGCAGACCTCGGGGTGGATGAAGGTGCGGCGTGCAGGGTCGGGATACTTGTCGCGCTTGCGCAGGCGTCGCCTTTCAGTGGCGCACATCTGGTCGTAAATCAGCACCGACACTCCGCGGTACTCACGCAACGACTTCTGCACTTCATCCAGACGATGACGCGGCTCAACCGGCACTCCCGCCGGCAATGGCACCCCCGCGTAGCGTTCTGGGTCGTCGGCCACCACCACCATGCGCTCCACGCCCTCGGCTTGCAGCTCGGCAACGATCTGGGCCACCGACAGATTACCCTCCACCGGCTGCCCCCCCGTCATGGACACAAAGCCGTTGTAGAGCAGCTTGTAGGTAATCGGGCTGCCCGCTACCAGTGCTTGCCGGATGGCCAGAATGCCGGAGTGGAAATAGGTACCGTCGCCCAGGTTGGCAAAGATGTGTGGCTCATCGGTGAACGGGGCCTGGCCCACCCACATCACGCCTTCACCGCCCATATGTGAAATATTGCCGGTGACTCCGGGCTGCTGCATCATGGCAATGCCATGACAGCCAATGCCCGCCAGCGCCCGACTGCCCTCAGGCACCTTGGTGGACGTATTGTGCGGGCAACCCGAGCAGAAACTTGGCATGCGCACCGGTCCTGGCGCGGCGCTACCGCCTTTTGGCTCGGCCTCGGTGGCGGCTGCGTTCAGGTTGAGCAGATCGGCCACCAAGGCAGCAATCAGGCCGGGCTGCAGTTCTCCCCAAGACGGCAACACAGCAGGGCCGGCCCCGCACCAGCTGGGTTGCTCACGATGTTTGCCCACCACGCGAATGGCTTGTTCGGGGTGTTGATCGAAGAGCAGCGCCTTGAGTTGATCTTCGATCAGCGGCCGCTTTTCTTCGACGACCAGAATGGTGTCGATATCTTCGATGAATTCTCGAATGATCTCGGGCTCGAGCGGCCACACCATGCCCAGCTTCAGTACACGGATGCCGGCTTTTTGCGCAGCATCGCGATCGAGCCCGAGCTCCTGCAGCGCCTGGCAGGTATCCGACCACGCCTTGCCTGCCGTGATGATGCCCAGTCGAGGTTCGCGGGTTTGATGCGTGATGTGGTTGAGGCCATTGGCGCGCGCATAGGCCAGCGCAGCGGGCAGTTTGTGCTGGAGCAGTCGCGCTTCTTGATTGAGGGGTGGGTCGGCGGCGCGGATCGATAGCCCGTCGGCTGGTAACGACAAGGCGGGCGTGACAATCTGCGGCCGCTGTGGATTGATGGCCACCGTGGCGGCGCTTTCTACTACGTCGGTCACGAGCTTCAGCCCCACCCAGCAGCCAGCCAGGCGACTCATGGCAATGCCGTGCAAGCCGAGGTCGAGAATATCCTGCACGTTGGCCGGATATAGCACCGGAATGCCCAAAGCCATTAGGATGTAATCGGACTGCGCGGCCTGCGTGGAAGATTTGGCGCCATGGTCGTCACCGCAAAGGGCCAGCACGCCGCCTTGCGGCGAGGTACCAGCGCCATTGGCGTGCCGCAAGGCATCCGCACTGCGATCGACCCCCGGGGTTTTGCCGTACCAAATGCCGAATACCCCGTCGTAGCGGGCACCTTTGAAGGTGCCCACATATTGCGAACCCCACACCGCCGTGGCCGCGAGATCTTCGTTGACGCCCG
>JAJUJN010000170.1 GCA_029265335.1 Alcaligenaceae bacterium | reverse complement strand
TCTTTCGCCGCGAACCGGGTGGCCAGAAAACGCACACCGCGGATAGGCGAACGTTCGCTGCGGGCTTGGTACTTGAGGTATTCCTCGGGCCCCAGAATCTTGCGGGCGAAACGATCACCGAATCGTGCCAGTGAACGCTCAATGCGCTCGGGCTGCAGCAGATCCAGGCCGATGCCGGCGATGGCCGTGTGATCGCGACGCAAAGGCGGGGTGAACCGACTGTGCGGCGACAGATTCATGGCTTTTGCGACAGCAAGACGCCCCGAGTGGCGTGAGTACGGGCCGCCACCATGGCGGCCTTCATGTCGCGCACCGCCGTGCTCAGGCCCACAAACACGGCCTCGGCCACCAGCGAGTGGCCAATATTGAGCTCGGCAATGCCCTCCATCGCGGCGATGGGCTGCACGTTCTGCAAGTGCAGGCCGTGGCCCGCATTCACACGCAGACCATGGCTCAACCCTTCTTGCACGGCGCGCTGAATACGCTCCAGCTCGTGGGCGCTGTCTTGTTCGGTTTTGGCTTCGGCGTAGGTGCCGGTATGCAGCTCGATGACCGTAGCGCCAGTGCGTGCCGCCGCAGCGATTTGCTCGGCCTCGGGGTCGACGAATATCGACACGCGGATGCCGGCCGCCTGTAGCTGTTGCACCGCGGCCTTGACGACGTCGAACTCACCCAGCACGTTGAGCCCCCCCTCGGTGGTGAGCTCCGTGCGTTTCTCGGGCACCAGGCACACATCGTGGGGTTTGACGTCGACGGCGATGGCAAGCATTTCGGTCGTGACGGCACACTCGAGGTTCATGCGTGTGCGCACCGCCTCACGGATGGCGTAAACATCTGCATCCTGGATATGCCTGCGATCTTCGCGCAAATGCAGGGTGATGAGATCGGCTCCGGCCTCTTCGGCCTCTCGCACGGCTCTGACGGGGTCGGGATAAGCGGTGCGCCGCTGCTGGCGGAGGGTGGCGACGTGGTCGATATTGACGCCGAGTTCGATCATGACAATATTGTGCCTGAATGGGTTGAAATGAGTTGAAAAACAAAAAAGCACAGGGCCGTGGTGAGCCCGCGGCCCAGAATACAGGCGCGTACGTGCAGAGGGCCGCCCGCGGACCCTGCAGTTTACTCGCCGGCCCCAGGGCGCCGAGTCACGCGCGCACGAAGGTGGGGGCTGCAAGCAAAATAAAAACTCAGTCGCGGCGCATGAGCAGACCCACCACCATTCCCACCAAACCTGCAGTGGCCACGGCCGTGAGCGGATTGCGCTGCACGCTGCGTGCGACGTCGCACACGGCGCTCTTTACCTGATAACACGCCTCACTGGCCAATTCATGCAGCGCGGCGTCGATTTGAAGGCCCTCGTTGTTCAAGCTCGACTCTGCGGCCTGGACAGCTTCGAGCTCTTCGGCGTTGTCGGCCGCCTTGGCAGCACGAGTACGCGGACGGTTCGTTGCCATATCAGCTTTCTCCCGGGTTATATACTGCGACGTTGCTTATTCTGCCCGGCCGCCTGGCCTGGCTGCGTCAGGCATGCCCACCTTCTGGCTGGGCATGCGCTCAAACCACACTATAACGCCATGCCAACTCCCGCTCGCCGCCTCGGCCCCTGTACTGCATGAATCAACCGGTCAGCCCTGCTCCCCGTCTGAGCCTGCTCCTGGCCGTCACCATGCTTCTGCAAGTGATCGGCACGGCGAATACGCTGGCGATTCCGGTGCTCACCCCCACGATTCCCGGCGCCACCTCGCTGGGCATTGGTTGGTACATGACACTGCTGTATCTGGGGGCCATGTTTGGCGCGGTCTGGGCCGGCAACCTCATTCAGCGCCATGGCGCCATGCGCGCCAGCCAGGCGGCGCTGGTTCTGCAACTGGCGGGAGTGGGGCTGGCCTTGGGCGGCAACGAATGGCAGCGCCTGGTGGGCGCCGTACTCGTGGGGCTAGGCTACGGGCCCCTCACGCCGGCCAGTTCGCAAGTGCTGTCGCGCTTCACGCCGCCAGGACACGTGGGCCTGGTGTTTTCCATCAAACAAACCGGCGTGCCCATGGCGGGCCTGCTCGCGGGTCTGTTCCTGGTTCCTTTGGCCAGTGCAGCGGGCTGGCGCGCAGCGATTGGCCTGATGCTGGTGGTGAGCGTGCTGGGCATGGTGTCGGCCGAATGGTTGAGGCGCCGCAGCGGGCCTCGCGCGACCACTCGCGATGGCCGCGAGACCCGCGAACCCTGGTACGCCCAGCTCTGGCAGATTACCCGCATCCCTGAACTGCGTGCCGCCGCCGCACTCTCTTTTTGCTTTTCTTTCGTGCAGCTCTCACTGAGCGGTTATTTGCTGTTGTATCTGCATGAAGAGGTAGGTTTTGGGCTGGTAGAGGCTGGTCTGGTGTTTGGCGCCGCCCAGGGCGCTGGCGTGGCTGGACGCTTGCTCTGGGGGCGACTCGGCGATGTCACCGGCGCGCCGTCTACCGTGCTGTTGATCATCGCCCTGATCATGGCCGGCGCCAGCATTCTCGTGGGGCTGGCAACGCCCTCGTGGCCGGTTGCGGCTATCGTACTTCTCAGCCTGGTGTTCGGCGGTACGGCCATCGGCTGGAACGGGCTCTTTCTGGCCGAAGTGGCTCGCCTCTCGCCACCCGGCAGCGTGGCGAGCTTTACGGGCGCCATTCTGTTCTATACCTACACCGGCGTGGTGGTGGGCCCCACCTTGTTTGCTCAGTTGAGCGAGCCTCTGGGTAGCCTGGGCGCCAGCTTCATCGCACTCGCCCTGGTGCCTCTGGCGGCCGCCGGCATTCTGTGGCGCCAACGAGCGAATCGCAATGCGGCCTCCCGTGACTGAACTCAGGCCGCACACGCCGAGCCACTTGGGCGTGACCCTGCGCCAGCTCAAGGTATTCCTGGCGGTGGAACAAACTCGCAATTTCCATCGTGCCGGTGAACTCCTGGGCCTGTCGCAGCCGGCCGTGAGCCGCAGCGTGCGCGAGCTGGAACGCCAGCTCGATCTGCGTTTGTTTCACCGCAGCACGCGCGAAGTTGTGCTCACCGAAGCCGGCCAACGGCTGGCGCAGCGTTTGCCGCGGTGGATCGACGAACTCGACAACATGTTGCTGGAGCTGCACCATTGGGCCAACAACCGACGCGGCAAAGTGCGGGTGGCTGCAGCGCCCACGCTGGCTGCCGCTCTCATGCCCGCTTGCCTGGCAGAGTGCGCCCGGCTCGAACCCGACCTCGAAATTCTGTTGCTCGATCGTATTCAACAACAGGTGCTCACCAGCGTGCTGGCCGGTGAGGTGGATTTTGGCCTGGTGGTGGAATGGGACGCCAACCTATTGCGCGACCTGCACGGCGAAGTGATTCTGCAAGATCCTTTTGTGGTGGTGGCTCCCCAAGATCATGAATTGTGGCAGGCCGGCACGCCACCCAGCTGGCAGATGCTGGCTGGACGCCCGCTCATCCTGCTCGACCACGCTTCGGGCAGCCGCCGCCTGATCGATCGCGCCCTCGCCGACCACCAGGTAACCGTGCAATTGGTGCAGCAAGTGGGCCATGCCACCACCGGTTTCGAAATGGTCCGTGCTGGCCTGGGCATCAGCGTGATGCCCGGCATGGCGGTTCCGGATACAGGCCTGCCTGGTTTATGGGCGCGGCCCATCACGCCTGGCGTAGAGCGCAACATCTTGCTGGTGCATCGCCACAACCGCCCGCCCTCGCCACTGGCGCAGGTCGCCTGGTCGCTGATCGCCAGCTGCGCGAAGCGAGTCAGCGAACGTCGCCAATCGCTTTGGCGTTGAGGCTGCTCGCCAGCAGCTCACCCCAGAACTCCTTGGGTGAACCCAGCGTGGCAGCCACCTCGAAATGGTTGAGGCCGGCGCCCATGGCTTCTTTCACCGGCACGCCCTGGTTCCGCAACTTTTCCGCCATGCTGCGGGATTGCCGCAGAAATTCGGGCGACTCGTGCTCGCCGTAGGCAATCGTGATGGGCACTCGCGTGGAAAAATGATGACCTATAGGGCTGAGCGCGTGCCGTTCCACCGCTTCCAGACGCAAGTAGCTGCGTCGCGCCGAATAACTCACCGGCTCAAGGTCGTACATCCCGCTGCACAACTGTGCTTGCATCAAAGCCTCGGGATGTTCGGGCACGATTTGCGACCAGTCGAGCATGGCCACGCAAGCCGCCAGGTGCGCTCCTGACGAGTGGCCAAGCAGATGGATGCGCGGTGCGGCGGCCAGTGTGCCGGCGCGGCGAATCACCCAGGCCAAGCCACGCACCAACTGTTCCACCATGGGAAAAAGCCGGCCCTGGAAATCCAGTACGGGGCTGAAGTTCAAGGCCACGTAATGCGCACCCTGACCGCAGACCCATTCGGCCGGGTCCAGATAGCCCTCTGCGCGGCCGCCACGCCACGCCCCACCGTGAATAAAGCAGACTACATCGCGCGCCGCTGCAGCAGGACGCGCCCAGTAGCCGTCCTCGTTGGCTTCGGGACCATAAACGAAATGCTCGAACGGGAGCCTGTCTTGAGTCTGTGCGCTGCGCGCGGCGAGATCAGCCATGACCTCGGCCGTGTTTGCCGCATAGTTCGCTTGTTCATAGCGCTCATGCAGCTGCGCCACAGTCAGGTTTCGCCAATCTTCCATAGATCATTCCTTCGTGAGCCCAAGGGCAATCCAGAAACTCCGTGTGATACCTGATACTGCCACCCGCAGTCTCACTCTTGACCGATTTGCGCAATTTCAACCACTTGCGCGCGCTCGGCGTCGCGCTCGGAAAAGAATTGCATGAGATCATCGCCGACAAAAGTGGGCCGTACGAAGCCGCGATCGACGATAGCCCGCTGATGAAAGTCGTCGTTCTGCAAAGCCTCATTGACACCATGGCGGATAGTCTCTCGAGCAGATTCGGGCAGACTGGTAGGCACGAAGATGCCCACCGACACATTGGCCGTCACGCCCTCCAGCCCATGCTCCGCAAATGTTCTTATATTGGGAAACAGGTCGTCTCGCTCTGGCCCAGTGAACGCAATCGGCACGAGTTTGCCACCACGTACGAGGGGCTCGATGGTTTTGGTGCCCGACGTCGTGAAATCGACTTCGCCAGCCACGACGCCGTTGAGCGCCTGCGGCACGCCTTTGTATGGAATGTGACGGATCTCCAGCCCAGTCAGATGCTTGAGCATCTCGATGGCGAGCTGAGGCTCACTTCCCACCCCATAGGAGGCATAAGTGAACTCCTTGCCATCTTTGCCTGCAGACAGAATCTGCGGCAGGCTATCGGGGGCATCCTCGGCGTTGGCCACCAGCATCTGGTTGAATTCGGCCACCAAAGCCACCGGCTCCAGGTCGTGTCCCAGCTT
>JAJUJN010000473.1 GCA_029265335.1 Alcaligenaceae bacterium | reverse complement strand
GGAATGTGAACTCATGGCAGCAGAAGGTGGGCAGCCTTACGCGGAGTCGTTGGCGGCGTCGTCGAGCGAGCGCAGAAAGTTCAGCTTTTCGGCGATCTTGGTTTCCAGACCACGCGCCACCGGCCGATACCAGCCCGGTTCGGCCATGCCATCGGGCAGGTAACGCTCGCCGGCGGCATAGCCATGAGGTTCGTCGTGGGCGTAGCGATACGCCTTGCCATGGCCGAGCGACTTCATCAACTCGGTCGGCGCGTTGCGCAGATGCACAGGCACCTCGCGGCTGCGATCGCGTTTCACAAAGGCACGGGCGGCGTTGTAGGCCTGGTAGCCGGCATTGCTCTTGGCCGCTACCGACAGATACATGACCGCCTGCGCCAGGGCAAGCTCGCCCTCAGGGGAGCCGAGGCGCTCGAAGGTGGCGGCAGCGTCGTTGGCCAACTGCATCGCGCGGGGGTCGGCCAGTCCCACGTCTTCCCAGGCGATGCGCACAATACGACGCGCGAGGTAGCGAGGGTCGACACCGCCGTCGAGCATTCGACAGAACCAGTACAGCGCCGCATCGGGGTGCGAGCCGCGCACCGCCTTGTGCAGGGCCGAGATCTGGTCGTAGAAATGATCACCGCCCTTGTCGAAACGTCGTGGCGCCTGCGCCAGTACGTTGTCGAGGAATTCGGCGTCCACTTG
This sequence comes from Alcaligenaceae bacterium, assembly GCA_029265335.1. Lineage (GTDB taxonomy): Bacteria > Pseudomonadota > Gammaproteobacteria > Burkholderiales > Burkholderiaceae_B > Verticiella. Next base: position 1,122 of record JAJUJN010000473.1, on the reverse strand, counting down.
TGTCACGCCGGCGGCGGCCACGGCCGTCTCGCACTGCTCCAGCAGGTTGAGAAAACGCCGGGCATCGCCGTCGGCCTGGCCCACCAGCCGAGTCAGGGCATCGTCGGTGAACTGCAGATCGGGCAACGCCTCTTGGTGGGCCCGCTCCCAGAGCTGGCGCAGTTCTTCGTCGCTCAGCGACTTCAGCACATACACCTGGGCGCGCGACAGCAAGGCCGAGTTGACTTCAAACGAGGGATTCTCAGTGGTGGCGCCGATCAGGGTAACCAGACCCGATTCCGCATAAGGCAGCAAAGCATCTTGCTGAGCCTTGTTGAAACGGTGAATCTCGTCCACAAAAAGTATGGTGGAGCGCCCTTGAGCCAGATATTGCTCCGCCTGCTCAATCGCGGCGCGAATGTCTTTCACTCCCGAGAACACCGCCGAGAGCGCGATGAATTCGCAGTCGAAAGCCTCCGCCGTCAGTCGCGCCAGAGTGGTTTTGCCCACCCCCGGCGGGCCCCACAACACCATGGAATGCGGCTGCCCCGAGGCAAAGGCGAGTTGCAGCGGTTTGCCCGGCCCGAGCAGATGGCTCTGGCCGATCATTTGATCGATCGAACGCGGCCGCAGGCGTTCCGCCAACGGCGCGCGCGGCTCCCGCGCAAACAGATCTTTCATTGCATGCGCACCACATCCACGCCTTCGGGGGCGTTGAACACAAAAGCGTGACTGGGCAGATCGGGGTTGGGCACGATCTGCGTGAAGACAATTCGGCTGGTCTGACCGAAGGCGTCCAGAATTTCCACTTGCTGAGGCAAGCCGTTGCGCAGCCCGATATCGAGATGGGCGAAGCCGGCTTCGGCCGAGATCGGCAGCGCCCGCAACCAGCTCAAACCATCGCTGCGCGCGAGAGGCTCAAGGTTGAACGCTTCGTCGATATCGCCCCCGCCAAACAGCACCTGCGCCGGCGCGTTGCCCACGGCTGAACTTGCCGGTCGAATGGTCGCTTGCAATAGATCGGGATCGTACTGAATCACCTCGTCGCCGGTGGCCACCACCAATTGCGGGAAGGGAGCGGTGATCTCCCAGCGGAATTGCCCCGGCCGGGCAAACAGAAACTCGCCTTGCTGCTCGTCGAGC
>JAJUJN010000399.1 GCA_029265335.1 Alcaligenaceae bacterium | reverse complement strand
GCCTGGTTTGCCTATTTCGCCCCAGCCGGCACGCCCGATGACGTGCTCGACATCCTGCAAGAAAAAATCGCCCTGGCCCTTGAGGCCGACGCCGTCATCGAACCCCTGGCCAAGGCCGGTTTCGTCATGATCGGCTCGAGCCGCGACGAAATGGCAGCCTTGCAAGACAGCGACCTGGCACGCTGGAAGCAGGTGGTGGAAGACACTGGCTTCGAAATGTAATTGCTGATGTCGCAACGGTGGTCGGCCAGCCCTCAGTTGGCTTCGCCACCGCATTGCAACAGAAGCCATTCACGCAACGCCCGCAACGCCGGGCGTTCGTCGTGCTCCGCCGGCACAACCAAACAATAGCCGCGCTCGCCTCGTAGAGGCCTGTCCACCGCCACTACCAGTTGGCCGTTCGCCAACTCGCTCTCGATCAGCAAGCGTGGCAGCAGGGCCACCCCCAGACCGTTCACCGCCGCGGCAGTCGTCATGGAAAACAACTCGTAGCGTGGGCCGGCCAAAGCCTGCGGAGCGGCTACGTTTTGCGTGTCAAACCATTGCCGCCAGGCCAGCGGCCGCGTGCTTTGCTGCAATAGCGGTAGTTCGGCAAGATCGCTCGCGCTGAGATGGCTGCGATATCCCGCCAATTGTGGGCTGCATACCGGCCACACGTCTTCCTGCAGAAGCCAGGTAGCCCGGGTGCCTGGCCAGGCCGCCACTTGAGCCTTGGTGCCGGCGAACAGCGCAGCGTCGAATTCAGTTTCGGCGAACAAAAATGGCCGCGTACGCGTTTCGAAGTGCAGCTCCACTTCAGGGTGTTGCCTCGCGAACTCAGGCAACCGTGGAATGAGCCACCGCGTGGCAAATGTGGGAACCGTGCCCAAGCGCAAGGTGCCACCATGCTGGTTCGCCATCACATCGAGGGTGACCCGCTCCAGCGAGTCCAGCAGCTGCCCCGCGCGTTTGGCAAAATCGCTGCCGGCCGGAGTCAGCACCACGCCGTGCCGGGTACGACGGAACAGCGTAACCCCCAACATGGCTTCCAGACCTGCAATTTGTCGCGATACCGCGCCTTGAGTCATAGCCAGAGATTGCGCTGCCCGGGTATAACTCTGATGATGAGCCGCGCTGGCGAAACATTGCAACGCCTGGGTTGAAGGGAGTCGTCTTCGCATCGTAAGCTCCTGCGCCATACCAGCACGTGCCATCACTCGTAAAAACGTAGCGGGTGCGCTCAATATATGAGCTTATCGCATAACTGCATGAAGAATCATCGCTTGCGCGGCAACTTTCTCGTCGCTACCATCAACAAAGCTTTAGTTCTAAACTATCTGTCTTATCTGCACGCTTGAAGCCGGCGCGCGTTGCGCCCGACCAGGAGAAATTTCATGGCCCAATCGAGTTTCCAGTGGCAGGACCCTTTCCTGCTCGACCAACAACTGACCGACGAAGAACGCATGATTCGCGATGCGGCGCGAGCCTATTGTCAGGATAAGCTTCTGCCCCGCGTGCTCAGCGCCTTCCGCGAAGAGCGTACCGACGTCGAAATTTTCCGTGAAATGGGCGAACTGGGCCTGCTCGGCCCCACGATTCCCGAAAACTACGGTGGCCCCGGCCTCAACTACGTGGCCTACGGCCTCATCGCCCGCGAAGTCGAAATGGTCGACTCCGGCTACCGCTCGATGATGAGCGTGCAGTCGTCGTTGGTCATGGTGCCCATCAACGCCTTTGGTACCGAAGAGCAGAAACAAAAATATCTGCCCAAGCTCGCGACCGGCGAATGGATCGGCTGCTTCGGCCTCACCGAGCCCGACCACGGCTCCGACCCCGGCTCCATGGCCACCCGCGCCGTCAAGGTCGATGGCGGCTACAAGCTCACCGGCACCAAAATGTGGATTTCCAACAGCCCCATCGCCGATGTGTTCATCGTCTGGGCCAAAGAAGTCGACACTCAGGGCAATGTGGGCCCCATCCGCGGCTTCATCCTCGAGAAAGGCATGAAAGGCCTCTCTGCGCCCACCATCCATGGCAAGGTGGGCCTGCGTGCGTCCATTACCGGCGAAGTGGTCATGGACGGCGTCTTCTGCCCCGAAGAAAACGCCTTTCCCGAGATCCGTGGTCTGCGCGGCCCCTTCACCTGCCTGAACTCGGCTCGCTACGGCATTGCGTGGGGTGCGCTGGGCGCGGCCGAAGACTGCTGGCTGCGTGCGCGCCAGTATGTGCTCGATCGCAAACAGTTCGGTCGCCCGCTTGCCGCCAACCAGCTGATCCAGAAAAAACTGGCCGACATGCAAACCGAAATCGCCATCGGCCTGCAAGGCTGCCTGCGCCTGGGCCGCATGAAAGACAAAGGCACCGATTCGGTCGAAATCACCTCCATTCTCAAGCGCAACTCCTGCGGCAAAGCTCTCGACATCGCCCGCCAGGCCCGCGACATGATGGGTGGCAACGGTATTTCGGACGAGTTCGGTGTGGCGCGTCACCTCGTGAACCTCGAAGTGGTC
>JAJUJN010000055.1 GCA_029265335.1 Alcaligenaceae bacterium | reverse complement strand
CCCGGTCAAGATCCGCGATGAGATCGTCGATGTGTTCGATCCCCAACGACAGACGCACCATATCCTCACGCACGCCAGCCTTCGCCAGCTCCTCGGCATCCAGCTGACGATGAGTGGTTGAGGCCGGATGGGTGGCCAGCGACTTCGCGTCGCCGATGTTCACCAAGCGGGTGAAGAGCTGGAGCGCATCGAGGAAGCGCTCACCCGCCTCGCGGCCACCTTCCTTCAGACCGAAAGAGAGAATTCCCGAGGCCTTGCCATTCATGTAACGCTGAGCCAGTGCATGATCGGGATGGCCGGGCAGACCCGCATAGTTCACCCAGCCAACCTTGGGATGGTCGCGCAGGTGCTGAGCCACTGCCAGGGTGTTATCGCAAATGCGCTCCATGCGCAGGGGCAGGGTTTCGATGCCCTGCAGGATCATGAAGGCGTTGAAAGGCGAGAGGGCGGCGCCGGTGTTGCGCAGCGGCACCACGCGAGCGCGCCCAATGAAAGCCGCCGCACCCAGGGCTTCGGTGTACACCACGCCGTGGTATGACACGTCGGGTTCGTTGAGCTGGGGAAAGCGCTCTTTGTGCTCGGCCCAGGGGAACTTGCCGCTGTCGACAATGGCGCCGGCCACGGTCGTGCCATGGCCGCCCATGTATTTGGTGAGCGAATGCACCACGATATCGGCGCCGTGCTCGATGGGGCGCCACAAATAGGGGCTGGGCACCGTGTTATCGACGATGAGCGGCACCCCATGCGCGTGGGCAATTTCGGCCAATTTGGCGACATCAGTCACATTGCCCAGCGGGTTGCCGATGGATTCGCAGAACACCGCCTTGGTGCGCTCGTCGATCAAGTCGTTGAAGGTTTCGGGCTTGTCGGGGTCGGCAAAGCGGACTTCGATGCCCATCTGCGGCAGCGTATGGGCAAACAGGTTGTAAGTGACGCCATACAGCGTGCTGGCCGACACGATGTTGTCGCCTACCGCGGCAATCGCCTGGATGGCGTACAGAATGGCCGCCATGCCCGAGGCTACCGCCAACGCACCCACGCCGCCTTCGAGCGCAGCCACGCGCTCTTCGAGCATGGCATTGGTGGGGTTGGTGATGCGCGTATAGATATTGCCCGGAACCTTGAGGTCGAACAGATCGGCGCCATGCTGGGCGCTGTCGAACGCGTAAGCAACGGTCTGGTACAGTGGCGTGGCCACCGCTTTCGTGGTGGGTTCGGGCGAGTAGCCGGCGTGCACGGCAAGGGTTTCGAGTTTCATCGGGAGTCTCCTGGCAATTGGCTAGCAGGTCGGCTCTACCCCAGACCCGCAAAAGCGCTTGATTATGCCTGTTGATGCGAGCACTGCACAGGTGAAACGCGCATTAGCTCATGCTTGCCAGTGATAAGCCCTGCACAGACCGGTGCGCCGAGACTGGCCCACGCCGCTGCCGCAGCCGGCTGCCATGGTACGCTTTCTGCCAAGCTTCAAGCCCTTCATCACACCATCGCAGTTCATCAACATGCCCATTCCCGCCCAAGATATCACGCCGTTTCGTGAGCGTCGGGAGCGCCTGATGCAACAAATGCGCGAGCTGGGTGGCGGCGTTGCCATCCTGCCCACCGCGCCTGAAGTCATGCGCAACCGCGACGCCGACTTTCCGTATCGGCACGACAGTAACTTCTATTACCTCACGGGCTTTCCCGAGCCCGAGGCCTGGCTGGTTCTGATCGCCGATCAAAACAACGCGCGCAGCATTCTATTCTGTCGCGACAAAGACCAAACCCGCGAAATCTGGGATGGCTATCGCTTTGGGCCCGAGGCCGCCGCCGAAGCCTTTGGCTTTGACGAAGCCTGGCCGGTGGCCGAACTTGACGCCAAACTGCCTCAGCTCATGGCCAACCAAGCCACGCTCTTCGCACCGTTGGCTCACAGCGCCAATCTGGATCGCCATTTGCGCCGCTGGCTCGACGCCACCCGTATGCGTGTGCGAGCCGGCGATAGTGCTCCCGAGCGCAGTGTCGATCTGCTCGGGCTTCTGGCCGAAATGCGCTTGATCAAAGACGACAGCGAGCTGGCACTGCTGCGGCGCGCGGGCGAAATATCAGCCGCGGGGCATTTGCGGGCCATGCGCTGCGCCAAACCCGGCTTGCGCGAATATCACCTCGAAGCCGAGCTGCTACACGAGTTCCGCTGGCATGGTGCGCAAGCCGTGGCCTACAACTCGATCGTGGCGGCGGGCGCCAACGCCTGCGTACTGCATTACCGTGCGGGCGACACCGAGTTGCGCGACGGCGACCTTCTGCTGATCGACGCGGGCTGCGAATACGACAGTTACGCTGGCGACATCACTCGTACCTTTCCGATCAACGGTCGCTATACGGGTCCGCAACGCGCACTGTACGACCTCACTGTTGCCGCTCAGGAGGCGGCCATTGCGGCCACGCGCCCCGGCGCCTCCTGGAATGAACCTCATGAGGCGGCCGTTCGAGTTCTGGCCCAGGGCATGCTCGACGAGAAACTGCTCACCGGCAGCCTCGACAGCGTGATCGAATCGGGCGAATACTCACGCTTTTATATGCATCGTACCGGCCACTGGCTGGGGCTCGATGTGCATGACGTGGGCGATTACCGTAGTCGCGACGACAACGGCGAGCGCCGTTGGCGAGCCCTCGAGCCGGGAATGGTGCTTACCATCGAGCCTGGCATTTATGTGCGCCCCGCCGACGACGTACCCGCCGAATTCTGGAACATCGGCATTCGCACCGAAGACGACGCCGTGGTCACTGCCAACGGTTGTGAGTTGATCACCCGCGATGTACCGGTGGCGGCCGATGAGATCGAAGCCATCATGCGCGACGGGCAACTCAAGCGCGGTGCCTGAGGAAGTCGGGCAAGGATCAAGGATGAAAGCCAACGCTCCCGAGGCTGATGTCACTGTGTTGGGCAGCGGGCCCGTGGCCGGGGCGCTCGCGCTGCTTCTGGCTCGCGTGAGCCCCGACCCCAGCCGCATCCGACTGTGCCAGCACGCCCGGCCTGCACTGCCGGCCGACCAGAGTCATGGCCAACAGGCGTTACGCACCATCGCGCTCAATCATGGCAGCCGCTCGCTGCTCGAGCCGCTGGACGCTTGGCCCACCGACGGCGCCACGATCCACACCATTCACGTCTCGCAGCGCGGCCGCTTGGGTCGCACCATCATTCGTCACCACGATTTCGAGGTGCCCGAGCTGGGTACGGTGTTCCCCTGGCAAGAGGTAGTGGCCGCGCAGGCCAGCCCGTTGGCTGCCAGCGGCATCACCTTGCAGGGCGGCAGCAAGGCCACGGTGGTGGCCGAACACGACGAGTACACGCAACTGGTGCAAGATGATCTCACCTGGCGCAGCCGCATCGTGGTGCAAGCGGATGGTCGGGTCGATGGCCCGGCCAGCAATCTTCGTGAGCATCCCTATTCGCAGGTGGCGGTGCTCGCCACGGTGGCCGCTGCCGCGCCCCGCGCCGGCTGGGCCTGGGAACGTTTCACCCGAGAAGGGCCCTTGGCCCTGTTGCCCGTACACGTGCACGATTCCGGCCACCCTTCCCATAGCCTCCATAGTGTGATCTGGTGCTGTCGGCCGGAAACCGCAGATGCCCTCTGCCAAGCCAGCGCCGATGAGTTCGCGCAACAACTCAATCAAGCTTTCGGGGCTCGATTGGGCTGGCTCACCCCCATCGGCGCCCGGCAACAACAGGCGCTCACTCTGCGCTGGCAAGCTTCCGTGCTGCAGGGGCGCAGGTTGGCAATCGGCAATGCCGCCCAAACCCTGCACCCGGTGGCCGGTCAGGGGCTCAACCTCGGTTTGCGCGACGCCGCTCAACTGGCGCAGACTCTCACGCCCTGGCTGGCCCGGCCACAAGGCTCACCCAAGGCGCTGCTGCAACAGTTCGTAGAGCGTCGCCGGCCTGATCGCCGCCTCACCATCGCGGTCACCGATTTCCTGCCCCGCATATTCGCCACCGGCTTGCCGCCGGTAGAGCACGCCTGTGGGCTGGCGCTGCTGGCTCTGGATACTTCCCCCAGCTTGCGTCGCCCGCTCGCTCGACATCTAATGCTGGGGCTGCGTAGTTAAAAGCGGCCCGAGTACAATCCTCGCGATCCCACAGAAAGCACACGCTACCGCCAGGTTATGGGCGGGGCGATTTGTCGTCTTCAACCGATGCGTATAGGTCCCTGGCAACTCCCCAACCCCGTGATCGTCGCCCCCATGGCCGGCGTCACCGATCGGCCCTTCCGGCAGCTCTGCCGGCGGCTGGGGGCGGGCCATGCCGTGTCCGAAATGGCCGCCAGCAACCCTCAGCTGTGGCAGAGCGTCAAGACCTCGCGACGGCTCGATCACGAAGGCGAGAGCGAGCCCATCGCCGTGCAGCTCGCTGGGGCCGACCCGCAAATGATGGCTGAGGCCGCCCGCTTCAATGTCGAAAAAGGCGCTCGCATCATCGATATCAACATGGGTTGCCCTGTGAAGAAAGTGTGCAGCGCGGCTTCGGGCTCCGCCCTCTTGCAGAACGAAGACCTGGTAGCCCGTATTCTCGAAGCGGTGGTGGAAGCCTGCACACCCCTCGGCGTGCCGGTTACACTCAAAACCCGCACGGGCTGGGACGCCAAGAATCGCAATGTGCTGCGCGTGGCCAAGCGCGCCGAAAGCATAGGCATCGCGGCTCTGGCCCTGCATGGTCGCACTCGAGCCGATCTCTACACGGGTGAGGCCGAATACCACACCATCCGAGAGGTGAAAGCTGCGCTGCAAATTCCGCTGATCGCCAATGGCGACATCGATTCGCCCGAGAAGGCCAAGGCCGTGCTCGATTACACCGGAGCCGATGGCGTGATGATCGGTCGCGCAGCACAGGGACGCCCGTGGATCTTCCGCGAGGTGGCCCATTATCTGCAAACCGGCGAGCATCTGCCGCCTCCCACGTGGTCGGAGCTGCGCGAATTGCTCTTGCATCATCTCGACGACCACTATCGCTTCTATGGCGAATACACTGGCGTGCGCACCGCCCGCAAACACATCGGCTGGTATCTGGGCAAGCTGCCCGGTGGGGCGGAACTCTGCGCCGAAATCAATCGAATCGAATCCACCAAAGCCCAATCACGAGCCATCGCGCAATGGTTCGAACAAACGAAGGATGCCGGTCCACTGGCCGCCTGAACCAATGAAAAAGCAACCCACTTCCCTCGAAGAATGCGTGCACGCGCAACTCGATCGCTATTTTGAAGACCTCGACGGCGAACCCGCTGCGGGCATCTGGCACATGGTGATCGCTGCCGTGGAACGTCCTATGCTCGAAGCCATCTTGCAACGCACCGGCGGCAACCAATCGCGGGCCGCCGACATGCTGGGCATCAACCGCAACACCTTACGCAAGAAGCTCGAACAGCACGGCGTCGATCCTCAGGTCACTGCCCCCGGTCGCTAACATCATCTCTACTATTCACCCCTTTTGCGAGCCCCTTCCAATGCCTGTGCAACGTGCTCTCATCTCCGTATCCGACAAAGCCGGCGTGGTCGACTTTGCCCGTGCGCTCGCCGCTCGCGGCGTGCAACTGCTTTCTACCGGCGGCACTGCCCGCTTGCTGGCCGAAGCCGGCCTCACCGTGCAAGAGGTGGCCGATTACACCGGCTCGCCCGAAATCCTCGATGGTCGCGTAAAAACGCTGCACCCCAAGATTCATGGCGGCCTGCTCGCGCGACGCGACTCCGCCGAACACCTGCAGGCGCTCGAAGACCACGGCATTGAACGCATCGACCTTCTGGTGGTGAACCTTTATCCGTTTCGAGAAACCGTGGCCAAGCCCGATTGCAGCTTTGCCGATGCGGTAGAGAACATCGACATCGGCGGCCCCGCCATGTTGCGTGCTGCCGCCAAGAACCACGGCAACGAGAACGGCGGCGTTACCGTGGTGATCGACCCGGGCGACTACCACCGCGTGCTGCAGGAAATCGATCAGCACGGAACGCCTTCGTATCGCCTGCGCCTCGAGTTGGCAGGCAAGGTGTTCGCCCACACCGCCGCCTACGATGGCGCCATTGCCAACTACCTCAGCGCCATTGCCGACACCCCCGCTCCCGAATCGGTGCCCACCCGCGAGCCCTGGCCGCAAACGCTCACCGTTCAGATGCGTCGCCATCAAATCATGCGTTATGGCGAGAATCCCCACCAGGCTGCCGCCTTCTACGGCGACGCCGTGAAGCCCTCGGGCCTGCTGGCTCACTACCGTCAGCTGCAGGGCAAGGAGCTGTCGTACAACAATATCGCCGACGCCGACGCTGCCTGGGAGTGCGTGAGAAGCTTCGAGGCCCCGGCCTGCGTGATCGTCAAGCACGCCAACCCCTGCGGTGTCGCGTTGGGCGCCAACGCGCTCGAGGCCTATCAAAAGGCCTTCAAGACCGACCCAACCTCCGCCTTCGGCGGCATCATCGCCTTCAACCGCCCGGTTGACGCCGCCACGGCCCAGGCCATCATCGATCAGCAGTTCCTGGAGGTGTTGCTTGCTCCGGCCTACGACGGCAGCGCGCTGGAAGTGTTGGCGGCCAAAAAAAATGTGCGCGCCCTCGAGGTGCCGCATGGTCAGGGCATCAACGCGTTCGACGTCAAGCGAGTCGGTGGCGGCTGGCTCGTGCAAGAAACCGATACCGGCAGCCTCAACGAGCAGGACATCCAGGTGGTCACCAAGCGGCAACCTACCGAGGCACAGCTGAAAGATCTGCTCTTTGCCTGGAAAGTCGCCAAATACGTGAAATCCAACGCCATCGTCTTTACGGGCAATCAGATGACCCTCGGCGTGGGCGCCGGCCAAATGAGCCGCATCGATTCCGCGCGCATTGCCAGCATCAAGGCCGAGAACGCAGGCTTGTCTTTGGCGGGTTCGGCCGTTGCCTCCGACGCGTTTTTCCCTTTCCGGGATGGTCTCGACGTGGTGGCCGATGCTGGCGCCACCGCCGTGATCCAACCGGGCGGCAGCATTCGCGACGATGAAGTGATCGCAGCAGCCGATGAGCGTGATCTCACCATGGTGTTCACCGGCATGCGTCACTTCCGGCACTGAGTCGCGCCTTGACCACGACTCCCGCTTCCAAGCGTTTGCGCATCCTCGGCATCGACCCGGGGCTGCGCCGCACTGGCTTCGGCCTGATCGACGTTCAGGGCACGCAGCTCCATTACGTGGCCAGCGGCACCATCGTAGCGCCCGCCGACCAGCCTTTGCCCGCTCGGCTGAAGGTGATTTTCGATGGGCTCCGCCAGATCATCGAACAGTCGCAACCCACTGAGGCGGCGCTGGAGAAGGTCTTTGTCAATGTGAATCCGCAATCCACACTGCTCCTGGGACAAGCACGCGGCGCCGCCCTGTGTGGCCTGGCAGATGGTGGACTGCAGGTGCACGAGTACACCGCCTTGCAGATCAAGAAGGCCGTCGCCGGAACCGGACGTGCGGCCAAATCTCAGATCCAGGAAATGGTGCAATACCTGCTGCGTTTGAGCGGTGCGCCAGCATCGGACGCCGCCGATGCCCTGGCCTGCGCCATCTGCCATGCGCACAGCGCGCCGCTTACCCAGCTATTGGGCCAACAGATCGGCGGCTCTGGCGGTGGGGCGCCGCGGCAACGCCGCGGGCGACTCTCGATGTAGCTGGGCAAAGGAATCGACAGCGGGAATCGAGAGCGTGGGCTGATTCCTCAGCGCCACACCTTGGCGAACGACTACTCGTGCCAGTGCACCACGTCGTTCACTTCGGCTCTCTCGGTGCGAAAGCTGTTGATGGGATGCTCGGGGTCGGGCCAGCCAAACGAAATCCCGCACACCAACATCTGATCGTCGCCCACCCCCAGGTGCTCCTTCACGATTTGCGGGAAGCCCGACACCGAGGCCTGGGCAATGGTGCCTACCCCCAGAGCGGTTGCCGCGTTCATGAAGTTGGTGACATAGGCGCCTACATCCACCGCCCCGTAGGTGCCGATATCAGTTGGCGTGAACAGCAACGCCGTATGCGGCGCCCCGAAAAAACGGAAATTCTCGAGCATCTGGATTCGCGAGGCGGCGCGGTCGCCACGCTCGATGCCCACCGCTTCGTACAACTGAAAACCGCAAGTGCGGCGGCGCTCACGATATTGGTTGATGTATTGCGTGGGGAAGGGAAACTCACCAGCGCCGATAGGATCCACCTCAGCCGCCGCGTAAAGAGCTTCGCTCAGACGGTTGCGCGCCTCGCCACTGATGATATGTACCTGCCACGGCTGCGTATTGCACCACGACGCGGTGCGCTGAGCCACCTGAAGCATGGTGTTGATAAGCTCACGCGGCAAAGGTTCGGGACGGTAAGCGCGGCAACTGTAACGGTCTTGCAGGATCTGCTGCAGGGCTTGCAGATTGGGCGAAGTGGTGACGGTCATCTAGCGGTCAGAATCAATAAAGTAAAAAAACAACGATAACGCCTCCGGCGAGAACAGGCTATGCCCAGACGTCAAACACCATAGTTGGGCAAACACAGACACATCCCGTATCCTGTGGGGCGTCCTGCCCGCATTTCTTGAAGAACTAGGTGTTTCGGTGGTCAACTTTGCGGGCCATCGGCTGACGCTGAAGCACTCACGGAGGAGTTTACTGCATGGCCAATGAGCCCCAAGATCCCGACGCTCCGCAACCCTCAGACGACGGCATTCCACCGCCCAGCGGCCCCACCGACCTGATCGATACCGACTATGTCGTGGGGCAAGACAACATCCGGCACAAGTTTCTGGTGCCGTTCGACATTCATGGCAAGGTGTTCATCATCTCTGCCTTGATCACGCTGTTGTTCGTCTTCCTCGCGCTCGCTTTTCACGCCGAGGTGGAACCCGTCTTCAACGGTTTGCGCGATTGGCTCACCCGTCATTTGGCCGGGTTCTTCATGGCTGCGGCCAATATCTTCGTGCTGCTTTGCCTGATACTCATCTTCTCGCCACTGGGCAGGGTGCGCCTCGGCGGATGTGATGCTGTGCCCGATTTCAGCTACCCAGGCTGGTTCGCAATGCTATTTGCGGCCGGCATGGGAATCGGGCTCATGTTCTACGGCGTGGCGGAGCCCATGGGGCACTTCACCGCGGCCTTGGAGGGCATCACTTACGGCGAAGATGGGCAAAGAACCGATTGGGCTCCGCTCGGCGGGGCTGCCGGCGATGTCCAGGAAGCCTGGCGTTTGGGGATGGCAGCCACCATTTATCACTGGGGTCTGCATCCGTGGGCCATTTACGCCATCGTTGCCCTGGCGCTTGCCTTGTTCTCGTTCAACAAGGGGTTGCCGCTGAGCATGCGCTCAATTTTCTATCCTTTGCTCGGTGAGCGCGTTTGGGGTTGGCCAGGTCACGTGGTGGATATCCTGGCGGTGTTCGCCACGCTGTTCGGGCTGGTTACCTCGTTAGGGCTAGGGGCGGAACAGGCTTCCGCCGGCATCGAATATCTGTTCGGTGTGGAGTCCACCACCCTCAGCAAAGTGGTGTTGATTACCGTGATCACGGCGATAGCTCTGCTCTCGGTGGTAGCTGGGGTAGACAAAGGTGTGCGCCGCCTGTCGGAAATCAACCTGGTGATGGCTTTCTTGCTGCTGGTGTTCGTGATTCTGGCCGGGCCTACACTGTCGATCCTCTCCGGCTTCTTCACCAATCTGGT
>JAJUJN010000279.1 GCA_029265335.1 Alcaligenaceae bacterium | reverse complement strand
GGGAAAGGATACGAGCGATTACTTTCGTTTTGCTTTCAATTTTTGTGCTGCTGCGCAGCACAATCCGCCGCAGATTTCGCTCGACCTAGGGTTATTACTACGGTGAGTCCCACCCCACCATCGAAACTGGGGAGAACTTCACAAACCTCTGTTTTTCCGCGACTTTCCAATACGATTCGGTATACGAGATCGAGACCCACACCTCGCTCAATCGCCGATTCTGCAGTGCAATGTAAGGGGTCGCGAAATTTTCTATAAAAGATCCGACGTCGATACTTTTGTGCAACACCACGCCCGCTGTCCGACACTCGCACCGACAGGTGTGTGGGCGAGGGCGCAGTGACGGACAGCAGCACTTTTCCGCCTGAGGGCGTGTGCTCGATGGCATTGGCTACCACATTGCCAAGGGCTTCACGCAGGGCGTCGGCGTGGCCATGGGCCCAGAGGGGTTCGTTGTTACCTGCCTCGAATTGCAGACGAATGCCCTGACGGCTGGCCACAACCCACCACTCGGCCACCACTTGATGAACCAGTTGGCGCAGGTCGAAAATGGGGAGGTTTTTGGCGTGGCGAGATCGGCGCGGCACAACAGACCCGGCTTGTTGGCGACTAGCCTGCGCTTCACGATCATTCAGATAGCGCTGCAATTGCGCCAGCCGGTCGCGCATGGTGAACACGATGCTGCGCCGGTCGGCGTCGTCGGTGGTGCTCACGGCGAGCTCCGCCTGCAGCGTGAGTGTGGTGAGCGCATTGCGAACCTGGTGCCAGGCATCGACGCGATGGCGGGCTCGAGCCTGGCGCTGCCCGCGCTGTCGGCGACGCTGACGCAACTGAAGGAGTGCGTCGCTATTTCTTTTGGACCTGGGCGTGGGGGGTTGATAACGGGGCGCCTTGCGAGCTCGGCGACCTTTCGCCGAGCGCCGCCGTCGCGATCGATCAGGCGGCAGGCTCATCGACTTCCAACATGTAACCCAACCCCCTGACCGTGGCGATGCGCACCCCCGACCCGACGAGCTTTTTTCGCAGGCGGTGCACCACCACTTCGATGGCGTCGGGCCCGGCGTCGCTTTGCAGGTCGAACACCCTTTCGGCCAATGCGGTCTTGAGCAACGGTTGATTACGGCGCAGCATGAGTGCCGACAACGCTGCGCGCTCGCGGGGTGTGAGGCCCAGCAGGCGCCCGCCCACGGTGAAGGTGCGGGTCTCGGTATCGAAGGTGAGACCGCCGAATTGGGTGACGGCTTCTTGCGCCAGGCGGGCCCGTCGGCCGAGGGCGTTGAGACGGGCCTCGAGTTCGGCCAGGGCGAACGGCTTGGTGAGGTAATCGTCGGCGCCAGCCGACAGGCCGCGCACCCGGTCGTCGAGCGCAGCATGCGCCGAAAGCACCAGCACAGGCGTGTTGTTGCCGTCGGCGCGCAATTCGCGCAGCCAGGAAATTCCCGAAATTTCGGGCAAACCGAGATCGAGCACGATGGCGTCGTAGTTGGTGGTGGCAACCAGCACACTGGCCGCTCGCGCGTCCACCGCGTGATCGGCCACGAAGCCGCTTTGCGACAACGCTCGCTTGAGCCAATCCGCCAGATCGAGCTCGTCTTCCACCAACAGGAGCCGCATGCCACTACTCCGTTCAATCCTGTTCCTGCGGGGTTAGCACCATACTTTCGACAGGAGGATCGGAAGTGTGCTTGGCAGGTGCCCGCTCGGCCCCGCCAGATGCAGTGTGTCGGGGCGAAAGTGGACGCTTGCCCGAGTTGTTGTGCAGGTGCTGACGCAGAAAACGCGTTTCGCTCTGCCGACGAAACAGAATGGCGGCCAGCTCGTTGAGAGCGTCGGTATACACCTCGCGCTTGAATTCGATCACGGTATCGAGGGGCACCCAGTATTCGCTCCAGCGCCAGGCGTCGAACTCGGGGTGCTTGGTGGCGCGCAGCGAGACATCGCTATCGCGCCCCATCATGCGCAACAGAAACCAGATTTGCTTCTGACCTTTGTAATGCCCACGCCATTCGCGCCGTACAAAACGATCGGGCACGGTATAGCGCAACCAGTTGCGAGTGCGCCCCAAGATGCGGACATGTTCGGGCTGCAGCCCGACTTCCTCATACAACTCGCGATACATGGCTTGAGCCGGGCTTTCGCCACGCTTGATGCCACCTTGAGGGAACTGCCAGGCGTGTTCACGAATTCGTTTGCCCCAGAACACCTCATTTTTGCGGTTGACGAGGATAATGCCGACATTGGGACGGTAGCCTTCTCGGTCAAGCATGGCCACCTCCGGAATTTTTATACAATTGCCAACGATTATATATACCTAAGCCACCTATGCGCGCCTCTCAATATCACATCAACACGCTCAAAGAAGCCCCTGCCGACGCCGAAGTTGCCAGCCATAGGCTCATGACCCGCGCCGGCATGATTCGTCGGCTGGCGGGCGGCATTTACACCTATATGCCGCTGGGCTTGCGTGTGATCCGCAAGGTGGAACAAATCGTACGCGAAGAAATGAACGCCGCCGGTGCGCTTGAGCTGCTCATGCCGTTGGTGCAACCGGCCGAGCTGTGGCAGGAATCGGGCAGGCTCGACCAATACGGCCCCGAGCTGCTGCGCTTCAAAGACCGGCATCAACGTGATTTCGTGCTTCAGCCCACGTCGGAAGAGGTGATCACCGACATTGCGCGCAACGAGATCCACAGCTGGCGCCAGCTGCCGCGCAACTTCTATCACATCCAAACCAAGTTCCGCGACGAACGTCGGCCGCGCTTCGGTGTGATGCGCGGGCGCGAGTTCACCATGAAAGACGCCTACTCCTTCGACCGCGACGAGGCCGGGGCAGGCGCCACCTACGACCGCATGTTCGACGCCTATCAGCGCATCTTTCGCCGGCTCGGCCTCGAGTTTCGCGCGGTGGCTGCCGACACCGGCAGCATTGGCGGTTCGCGCAGCCACGAGTTCCAGGTGATTGCCGACACCGGCGAAGACCTCATCGCCTACAGCCCGGCCTCAGGCTACGCCGCCAATATCGAACTGGCCGAAGCACCCCCTTTGTTGGCGGCAAGGGCCGAACCCACGCAGCCCTTCACTACGGTGCCCACGCCCGACCAAACTCGCTGCGAAGACGTCGCAAGCTATCTCGACATCCCGCTTGAACACACCGTGAAAGCGGTGGTCGTGGCCAATCTGCAGGAGCCACCGCAGCTCACCATGCTGCTGTTGCGCGGCGACCATGAACTCAACGAGGTGAAGGCAACGCGGGTTCCCGGCCTTGAGCAAGGTTTCCGCCTGGCCAGCGCCGCCGAGATCGAAGCCCACTTCGGCTGCGAGCCGGGCTATCTGGGCCCGGTGAATGTACCCGCGGGCACGCTGGTGGCGGCCGACACCACGGTGGCGCGCATGGCCGATTTCGTGTGCGGCGCCAACCAGGCAGGCCACCATCACACCGGCGTCAACTGGGAGCGCGATCTGCCCGAGCCCGGGCAGATACTCGATCTGCGCAATGTGGTGGCCGGCGACGCTGCCCCCGACGGCAGCGGGCCGCTGTCGCTGCAACGCGGCATTGAAGTGGGTCATGTGTTCCAGTTGGGTGACAAATACGCGAAAGCGATGAAAGCGGCCGTATTGAATGAAGAAGGGCAATTACAGACCATGATCATGGGCTG
>JAJUJN010000516.1 GCA_029265335.1 Alcaligenaceae bacterium | reverse complement strand
CGGCAACGCCCGCCGCGTGACAAGCCATGCAAACCGACTCGTAGAGCTGCTTGCCCACCGTTTGAGCGTCGGCTGAAATCACGATTTGACCGTCGGCCGCATCTTGCTCGGCAGCAGCTTCGCCGGCCTGCACCTCGGCTTGAGCCAGGGCCGGATCGTCTTGCTGCTCTTGCGCCTCAGGAATGTTTGCCTGCCCGGATTCGGCGACTTCTGCAGGACCTTCGAGGGTGGCGGCTTCGGCTTCTGCCGTTGCGTCGACTTCCTCTTGGTGGATGTCTTGGGCAGCAACCTCTACGGCTTCCTCGGTGGCGGCTTGCGTCGCGCCAGCGTCAGAGGCCGCTTCTTCGGTAGCGGCAGCTTCGCCTTCGCCCTCGGCTTCGGGTGACTGAGGTTCGTCGAAGCTCGCGCCCGACTCGTTGGCAAGGTAAACCATGGCGCGTTCGATCTCGAAGTCGCTCAGGTGTGCCGCTCCCCCCTTGGGCGGCATGGCGCCCAGACCGTTGATACTGGAAGCCAGCAGGGTGTCGTAGCCTTTCTCGAGGCGCGGCGCCCACTCCCCTGCATTGCCCAGCACCGGGGCACCGGCCACACCCGAGGTGTGACAGGCCGCGCATACTTGTTCGTAGACAGCGTCGCCGGTAAGAAACTCTTGTGGAGCGGAAGCGTCGACCAGCTCAAAGCCCGCAACCGGTGCCACACGGGCGTCGATGGCGGCGGTGGTCATGGCGTCGGAGCCGGCTCCCGTGCGGATCTGGTTGTTCACGTAGTTGATCAGCATGAACATGATGAGGATTGGCACCAGGAAGGCCAGTATCACCACTAAAATCAGCTGCCGCGGCGTTTTGATGAACGCCTGAGGTTCTTCATCGGAGTGGTGTTCTTGCGCATTACTCATATGTGGGCCTGCATGCGAGAGGAATGGAATGATTGCATTGTGGTGTTTGTGATCCGCATCGCGGTATGACTGCCATAGATAACGCGACAGAGCCAATCCAGCAACACAAACGCCCGATTATAGCGGCAGGCGACGGAGGCAGGAACATCTGCCCAGGGGCCTGCGTTTGACTCATTCACTTGCCCACGCCGCCATTTCTGCAAACGCTCTGGCAAGTGGGATACAATTCTCCACTTCATACCGCCGGTGAGCAACCCCAACACGCGCCCGTAGCTCAGGGGATAGAGTATTGGCCTCCGAAGCCAAGGGTCGCTGGTTCGATTCCAGCCGGGCGCGCCAACTTGCAAAGTTTTCAGGCTCAATCAAGCCTGACTCAGTGCAGGCTAGTCGGCAAGGCTTGCATGGTAGGCCTCTAGATATTCCTCGAAACTCACGCTGGTGTCGCTCTCGAGCTGTCGTTGAGCTTCGATCGATTCGATGCTGGCAGCCACAAAACGAGCTTCGAGCTCGGTG
>JAJUJN010000379.1 GCA_029265335.1 Alcaligenaceae bacterium | reverse complement strand
CTCGCGCCGAGGCCGATTGGCTGGTGGGCATCAATGGCACGCGTGCCATGACGGCCTTCAACAGCAAAGACGGTGGGTTTTTCAAAACGCCCGTGGGTCGTGTGCAAACGCCCACGCTGGCCATCGTGGCCGAGCGCGAAGAGCGCATTCGGCGCTTCGTGCCGCGCGACTACTGGGAAGTTCACGCCACTTTCGTGGCGGCTGCCGGGCTCTACGAAGGCAAGTGGTTCGACCCTGACTTCAAAAAAGACGACACCGACCCTGAACGCCGTGAATCGCGACTCTGGTCGGCTGCCGCTGCCGAATCCGTGGTGGCTGCCTGCCGCGAACAGCCGGGCAATGTCACCGAAACCGCCAAGCCCTCCACCCAGCTGTCGCCGTTGCTGTTCGATCTCACCAGCCTGCAGCGCGAAGCCAACTCACGCTTCGGCTTTTCGGCCAAGGCCACTTTGTCGCTCGCGCAGGCTCTTTACGAACGACACAAGGCGCTCACCTACCCACGCACCGATTCCCGCTACCTGCCCGAAGACTACATCCAAACAGTCAACCAAACCATGGAGATGCTGGCCGGGGTAGAAAGCGGCAGTGCGCGCCCATTGGCGCCCTTTGCCCAACGCGTGCGCAAAGAAGGCTGGGTGAAGCCCAATCGTCGCATCTTCGACAACCGCAAGGTTTCCGACCACTTCGCCATCATTCCCACCTTGCAAGCACCGCGCGAGCTCAGCGAGGCCGAAGGCAAGCTCTACGATCTGGTGGTGCGACGCTTCCTGGCCGTGTTCTATCCGGCTGCAGAATACCGAGTCACTACGCGCATCACCGAAGTGGCCAAATACCACTTCAAGACCGAAGGCAAGGTGCTGGTAAAACCGGGCTGGCTCGAAGTCTATGGCCGCGCCTCGCAAGGCGACGAAGCCAACCTCACCCCGGTGGCCGAAAACGAAACCGTGCGCACGGAAGATATCGAAAGTGTCGCGCTCGCCACCCGTCCGCCCCCACGCTATACCGAAGCCACGCTGCTGTCGGCCATGGAAGGCGCGGGCAAACTGGTAGAAGACGAAGAGCTGCGCGAAGCGATGTCGGCTCGCGGGCTGGGCACACCCGCCACCCGCGCGGGCATCATCGAAGGGTTACTCAACGAAGCCTATCTGCGTCGGGAAGGCCGCGAACTGGTGCCCACCGCCAAGGCGCGGCAGCTCATGACGCTGCTCTCGGGGCTCGACGTGGCCGAACTTACCTCGCCGGAGCTCACGGGCGAGTGGGAGCATAAGCTCTCGCGCATCGAGCAGGGCGAACTGGAGCGCGACGCCTTCATGCGCGAGATCGCCCAGATGACCCAAGTGATTGTGAAGCGGGCCAAAGAATACGATCGCGACACAGTGCCGGGCGACTATGCCACGCTGCAAACGCCCTGCCCCAAATGTGGGGGTGTGGTGAAAGAGAACTATCGCCGGTTTGCCTGCAAAGCGTGCGACTTTTCCATTGGCAAGCACCCCGGCGGCCGCACCTTCGAAATCCCCGAGGTCGAAACCCTGTTGCGCGAACGCACGCTGGGGCCGCTTACCGGCTTCATCAGCAAGATGGGCCGGCCCTTCTCCGCCATTTTGCGCCTCACCGACGAGCACAAACTCGAGTTCGACTTTGGCCAAGACAAAGAAGACGACGATACCGAGGTAGACTTCAGCCAGCAACAAAGCTTGGGGCCATGCCCCAAATGCAGCTCGAGCGTCTACGAGCACGGCATGAGCTACGTGTGCGAAAAAGCGGTGGGGCCCAACAAGAGCTGCGACTTCCGCTCGGGCAAGGTCATCTTGCAGCAGGAAGTTACGCCGGAGCAGATGCAGAAGTTGCTCGCCGAAGGCCGTACCGACCTGCTCACCGGTTTTGTGTCGAGTCGCACCAACCGCAAGTTCAAGGCGTTTCTGGTGCGGCAACCCGACGGCAAGGTAGGCTTCGAATTCGAGCCCCGGCCGGCCAAGGGTGCCAAGACCGCGGCCAAGAAAGCCGCCAAGAAGGCCACCAAAACAGCGAGCAAAACCGCAGCGGCCACTAAAGCTGCGGCCAAAACCCCCGCCAAGAAAGCTGCCAAGAAAGCGGCCAAAAAGGCCAGCAAAACCGCAGCGCGCAAAGCGGCCGCCAGTGCCCCCACCGAACACGACGACGAAACCACTGCCAGGCTCACCGATTCCACGGATGCCACATGAGTGATCAAGACTCATCCACGAAGCCGGCCAAGCCGTGGCATGTGCTGCGGCGTTCGCCCATTCATGGCACCGGCGTGTATGCTGCCCGGCGCATTCCGGCCGAAACCCGAGTGTTCGAGTATCTGGGCGAGCGCATCAGTGCCGAGGAGGCCGACGCCCGCCATCCGGTCGACCCCGACGACCCGTTTCACACCTTCTTTTTTTCGCTCAGCAACGGCGAGGTGATCGACGGCAATGTGAACGGCAACGACTCACGTTGGGTGAACCACTCTTGTGAACCCAATTGCGAAACCGAAGAAACCGAAGACCACCGAATTTTCATCGTGACCCTGCGTGACATCGAGCGCGGCGAAGAACTATTCTTCGACTACGGCCTCATCCTCGAAGAACGCCACACGCAAAAGGTCAAAAACCAGTATCGCTGTCTGTGCGGCGCGCCCAGCTGTCGCGGCACCATGTTGGCGCCCAAGCGCCG
>JAJUJN010000229.1 GCA_029265335.1 Alcaligenaceae bacterium | reverse complement strand
TACGGCTTCGACGAGGTGGCCCTCACCATGATGCACGCCGACGGCGCCCATGGGCATTATGGTCGCTGGCTAGAGGAACAACACAGCAATTCCCAACGGCTGACCGGCCCCGAACACGCCCTCGACCGTGGCGGCATCAGCGCCTTGCAGGCCTGGCGCACAGCGGTACCCGAAGAGCTTTATTCGTCTACCTACATTGGCAATCAAGCCTGCGAATTTTTGGTGCGCCATCAACAGCAGCGCCCCGATCAGCCGTTTTTCCTGCAGGTGTCCTTCAACGACCCCCATCATCCATTTACACCCCCCGGCAAATACTGGGATATGTACGATCCCGCCACCATAGATCTGCCCGCCTCCTATACCGCTCTTCACCACGACGCGCCGCCGCCGCTGCGCCACCTGCAGAACGAGCGCGACACCGGCAAGTCGGATCGAGAATCGTGGATGCTGCAGGCGGTGAGCGAGCAAGATGTGCGCGAGGCCATTGCACTCACCTATGGCTCCATCACCCTGATCGACGACGTGGTGGGCCGCGTGCTCGCCCAACTCGACGCGCTGGGCATACGTGACAACACGGTGGTGATTTTTACCAGCGACCATGGCGACTTCATGGGCGATCACCAACTGATGTTCAAAGGCCCGCTGCACTACGATGGCCTGATTCGCGTCCCGTTTTTGTGGAGTGATCCGCAACACCGGCAAGGCCCCAGTACGGTCGATGCACTCGCCGGTACCGTGGATATCGCCCGCTCCATCCTGGAGCGGGCGGGGCTGGCCGGGTTTCACGGCATGCAGGGTTGCAATCTGCTGCGCCTGCGCGACGGCACCACTCCTAGACGCGAGGCAATGCTGGTGGAAGAAGATAACCAGCGCGCCTTTCTGGGCTTCGATCAACCCGTGCGAGTGCGCACCCTGGTCACCGAGAGGTGGCGCCTCACCGTGTATCGCGGCGCCGAATGGGGCGAGCTTTACGACCTTCAGAACGATCCTCACGAAACGCACAACCTCTGGCACTCTCCGCAAATCGCCCAGGTACGCGAATCTTTGCTGTGGCAGATGGTGAAAACCATGACGGACTGGTCGGACGACAGTCCCCTACCCCGGGCCAGAGCCTGAACAAAGCTTTGCCCATCCAACAAAAACTCGCCCAGTGCGACACGGAGACAACCATGCAATCAGCCATCACGCGAGTCGTTTTCACTGCCGGCTCCCTACTTGCCATCACCCTCGCTCCGTCGGTTCAAGCGGAAGCCACCTACCCCTCACAACCCCTCACCATGCTGGTGTCATTTCCGCCAGGAGGCGCCACCGACATGGTGGCGCGCGCCATGGCCATGGAATTGGGCAAGGAGCTCGGGCAAAGTGTGGTGGTGATGAATCGCGCAGGAGCGGGGGGCTCGGTGGGCGCCGCCGCCATCGCCGACGCGAACCCCGACGGCAATACCTTCGGCTTGATCTCGGTGGCAGCCCTCACCATCCTGCCCAATATGCAAGATGTGAACTACAGCATGAGCGACTACCAGTTCATCTGCCAGGCTTACGATATTCCAGTGGTGGTGGTCGTGGCGCCCGACTCCCCGTTTCAGACCTTGAGCGACCTCCTGGCGCATGCCAAGGCCAATCCCGGCGAACTCAATTACGCCACGGTAGGTCCGGGCTCGCTCCCCAATATGGCGGCGCTCGATTGGATGCGCTCAGCCGGTATCGAAATGAACCACGTGCCCTACAAAGGTGAAGGGCCGGCAGTGGCCGACCTGCTGGGCGGGCACGTCGACCTCTACCTGGGCACCAACGCCGCTGCCACACGATCGGGCCTGCGCCGCCTGGCCGTGGCCTCGGCCGAGCGCCCCGCCGACATGCCAGATGTGCCCACGCTGCGGGAATTGGGCTACGACGTGACTTGGTCGATCATCGGCGGCATGCTGGCCCCGGCGGCAATTCGCGACGAGCACCGCCAGCGTCTGGAGCAAGCCTGCGAACATGCCGCCAGCACCGACTCCTATCGAAACGCTCTGGCCAACCTCAACATCCTGCCGGTTTACGCCGATGGCGAGGCATTCCGCGAGACGCTGGAACGAGAGGCCAAAATGAACCGGTCATTGCTCGATTCTGTGGGCTTGGCCAAACCCTGAAACCTTACTGTCAGGAGCATCTCCATGACCGACCGCGATTTATCCTCGGAAGCACGGCTGGCGTTTTCTCGATTGGCGCTACTCATCGACGGCCAATGGCTCGACGCCCAGCAACGTCGCGGCGAGCCTGTTTTAGACCCTGCGAGCGAAGACGCACTTGGAGTGCTGCCCTATGCCACGCTCGCCGATCTCGATCGGGCCGCCGAAGCGGCCCAGAGGGCCTTCCAGTCGTGGTCGCGCACCACAGCCACCGAACGCCGCAAATATTTGCTCGCGGCCAGTGCCCTGTTGCGCGAACGGGCCGAAAAAATTGCCCATATTTTGAGTCTGGAGCAAGGCAAGCCCTTGGCCGAGGCTCGTGCGGAGCTTACCGGAGCCATCGAAATCTTCGAATGGTATGCCGAAGAGGTTCGCCGCTTGTATGGGCGAACCATCCCGCCGCGAGCTCCAAACGTGCTGCAAACCGTCAGCCATGAACCCATCGGCCCTGTGGCCGCCTTCACGCCTTGGAACTTTCCTGCCCTCACGCCGGCCCGCAAGATCGCCGGCGCCCTGGCAGCGGGCTGCACGCTGGTGATCAAACCCGCCGAAGAAACTCCAGGCACCGCCATCGAGCTGGCCCGCGCTTGCGTGGACGCAGGCGTGCCCGAAGGCGTACTGAACCTTGTGTTTGGCGTACCTCACGAGATTTCCGAAACCCTCATTCGACATTCCGCCATTCGCAAAGTTACCTTTACCGGCTCCATTCCCGTGGGCAAACACCTGGCCGAACTCGCCGCCGCCCATGGCCTCAAGCCCTGCACCCTGGAGCTCGGCGGGCACGCGCCGGTGCTGGTGTGCGCCGACGCCGATATCGCCCACGCGGCACAAGCCTGCGCGGCCGCGCGTTATCGCAATGCCGGCCAGGTGTGCGTGGCTGCCTCGCGCTTTTATGTACAGCACGAGGTGCACGACGCATTCGTTGAGGCGTTCAGCGCGGCAGCCGACGCCCTCACCGTTGGCGGCGGCTTGGAGGCCGAAACCACCATGGGCCCGCTCACCAACCAGCGCCGACTCGACGCCATGAGCCGCTACGTGAACGATGCCCGAGAGCGCAACGCGCAGGTGCACCGCGGCGGTGAACGGTTGGCACGCCCGGGTTGGTTCTTTGCCCCAACGGTGATCAGCGGCCTGGGCGACGACGCCCTGGCCATGCGTGAAGAAACCTTCGGACCGGTGGCCGCCATCAGCAGCTTCGACGACCTCGACGAGGGCATCAGTCGCGCCAACGCCCTGCCTTATGGCTTGGCGGCTTACGCCTTTACCCGATCGGCGCGCACCAGCGAGCGGATTGCACGCGATCTGCGCGCCGGCATGATAGGCATCAATCATTTCGCCGTATCGCTGGCCGAAGCACCCTTCGGTGGCGTCGGTGAAAGTGGTTATGGCTCCGAGGGCGGCAGCGAAGGCTTGCATGCCTACCTCACGCCTCGCTTCGTCACTCGCTTGCTGATGTGAACCCTTGCGGCTCAAGGTGCCTTGCATCCGGCCTTGCGCTTGAATCTTCCAACTCGTTGCGGTGAAGCCCATGCAATATCTTGTGGAAACCACCCCCCAGGCCGCCCGCCCCGACGACATTCGTGCCAATCAGCTGGCGCTCTGGCGCTGGCTCGCCGAGGAGCGAAAACAAGGCAAGGTTCTGCACGCTTGGCGCAAACCCGGGCGCGGCGCGGTGTTCGTGGTGGAAGTGGAGAGTCACGACAGTCTTCATGCCTTGCTTCAGACCTGGTGCAATTACGTGCCGGCCACTTTCAACTGCACCCCGCTGCTGCCGCCGCCTGCAGAGGTCTGGCCTTGAAGCCGTTCCAGCCTCCGCCCGGTTCTTGCGACACCCATGCCCACGTGATTGCCGCCGATCGACGGCGCTACCCCATGGTGCCGCAGCGCAGCTATACGCCCGAGCCCGCTCCCGAAGCAGACTATCTCGCCATGCTCGACGCCCTCGGTATGCGTTTTGGCGTGTTGGTACAAATCAGCGTTTATGGCAGCAACAATCTTTTGCTGACCGAAGTGCTTGCGCGTCATCCTGAGCGCCTGCGCGGCGTGGTCGTGCTCGACGCCGAGGTGAGCGACCGGCAGCTCGACGAACTCCATTTTTTGGGCGTGCGCGGCGTGCGC
>JAJUJN010000045.1 GCA_029265335.1 Alcaligenaceae bacterium | reverse complement strand
TGAGAATTTGGTTGCGGGGGCAGGATTTGAACCTACGACCTTCGGGTTATGAGCCCGACGAGCTTCCAGACTGCTCCACCCCGCGGCAGAAATTGAATTATAGGAGTATTTCAGAATCTTTGCAATTCGGGCGTTGGGTAGGGGGTGAGGGCGCTAGGTACGGGGGGTGCTGCCGCCAGTTCCGTGCGCCGATTGACGTTGTCGTTTTCTGCGTCTGAGCCGAGTGTTGATGCCCCAAATGGCATACACCAGAAAATACGCGAGGATCGAACAGATCGTGGCGAGGATCAGCAGCCCCACCATCAGGGGGCGACCGATGGAAGTGAGGCGGTCGATTGCGCTGTGGATGCGATCGCGCCAGCTGATGGTGTCGTCGCCGTCGATATTGATGGTTTCGAGCGCGAGGGCGGCTTCTGCAGCGGCACGACTGGCTTCTTCTTCGGTGGCGGGCCGGTCGTCCACGAAGACGCTGCCCACTCGGTACGCTGCGTAGTAAACAGGGCCAAAGGTAACAGGGTTGGTGACGAGCGTGCTGGCGATGGCCATGGGCACGTTGGCGCGCAACAGCACCGCCATCGCGGCTGAAGCCGGAATCTGTGCCACCGGGATAAGCAGACCGAAGAAAACCCCCAGCGCAACGCCCAGTGCGATGGCGCGCCTGCCCATGTGCCAGAGTTTGGGTTGCTGCAGGGCGGGGCCCAGCCAGCGCAACCAGCGGTTCTTACGCACACTCTCCTGAGTAGGTACCAGACGTTTGAACTTCTTCTTCATGGAGGTGGCTGTGGTGGAGCAGTCGCCGGAGGCGAAGGAACAGGATGGCAGGGCGCTCGAGGCCGTAAAAATCCCGTGGGTCGCTCGGGGCGTGAGTGGCAAAGCGGGTCACGATGGCGCAAGGGTAGGTCAGTGTCAAGGTTTGAACGATGCCGAGTGGGAAATCTGCGCCGGGGAAACATCGCACCTTGACGTGCAGGTTGAGTCGGGCAATAATTGAGGGCTTTTCTTGCTCGACAGGTTACTTTATGAACTTGCGGGCTGGGCCTGATGTCGCTTTTTTGGCTTTGCCGCGCGGCCTCGGCTTTCATCCATAGGAGCTCTCATGCGTCATTACGAAGTGGTGTTTGTTGTACACCCAGATCAGAGCGAGCAGGTGCCCGCCATGATCGAACGATACAAGTCTCTGGTAACCGGGCAGGGCGGTGCCATTCATCGCCTTGAAGATTGGGGTCGCCGGCAGTTGGCCTATCCCATCCAGAAGCTCGTGAAGGCCCACTACGTGTGCCTCAATATCGAGTGTAACCAAAGCACGCTCGAAGAACTCGAGCATGGCTTCCGGTTCAACGATGCGATTCTTCGCCATCTGGTGGTTCGCACCAAGAAGGCAGAAACCTCGCCTTCGCCCATGATGAAGGCGGTGGAGCGTGAAGAGGCCCGCAAAACGGCAGCCGACGACGGTGGCCAGCAGCGCGCTGCTCGATAACTCACGGCCTTTGGCAGGTGATCCGGGGCAAGTGGTGTACAGGGCATGAATCAGGTCGGCTTGCGTGCTTCCCTGGTCGAAATCCAGCCCTTGCGTTACACCCCGGCTGGTGTGCCGGTCATTGAAATGCAGCTTGAGCATGCCGGTGAAGTGATCGAAGCTGGCAAGGCGAGGCGCATCAACATGACGCTTACCGCGTTGGCAATGGGCGAATTGGCCTATCAGCTGGCGGCCCAGCCCCTGGGCAGTGAGCTCGAGGTATTTGGCTTCCTGGCCCCCACCCGCAAAGGTTCGAGTCGGCTGCGCCTGCATTTGCAGCAGGTCAAGCCCCAACCCCGAAACGAATTCTGAAGAGGCAAAATCATGGCTACTCGCCGTCGCAAAGACAACAAAAGAAGATTCGGACAGCAGAATCCGCTGTTCAAACGTCGTCGCTTCTGCCGCTTTACCGCGGCAGGTGTGGAGTACATCGACTACAAAGATATCGACACACTCCGCGATTTCATCCAGGAAAGCGGCAAAATGATCCCCGCTCGTCTTACGGGTACCAAAGCGCACTATCAGCGTCAGCTCGATACCGCAATCAAGCGCGCACGCTTCCTCGCGTTGTTGCCTTACACCGACAACCACAAGTAATCGTTGCCCGGAGAATTTTCCATGCAAGTCATTCTTCTTGAAAAAGTCCCCCATCTGGGCAATCTGGGTGAAGTCGTTCGCGTGCGCGACGGCTACGCCCGTAACTTCCTCATTCCCAAGCGCATGGCCAAGCGGGCCACTGCCGCTGCGCTCGAAGAGTTCGAAGCACGTCGTGCCGAGCTGGAAAAGCTGCAGGAAGAGCGTCTGGCCGCGGCCCAGGCGGTGGGCAATAAACTCGAAGGCCACACCGTTCACATCACGCAGCGCGCGGGTGTCGATGGTCGCCTGTTCGGTTCGGTCACCAACGCCGATATCGCCAACATCCTGCGCGAATCGGGCTTCGACACCGTCGAAAAAGTCATGGTGCGCCAGCCCGAGGGCCCGTTCAAGCAAACCGGTGAGTTCACCGTCGAGGTACAGTTGCACCCTGACGTCACTGTGTCAGTCAACGTGTTGGTCATCGGCGAAACCGTCTAAGCGTACTCGCGCCCGACCCGCTACCGCTGTACGGGCTCGAGCACTCACCAAGGGCGCTGCCACGCACACGTGGCCAGCGCCCTTTTTCTTCATTGGTGTCATGGATACTCTGGATCCGCAACTCGAGAACCTGCGCATTCCGCCGCACTCGCTCGAAGCCGAGCAGTCGGTGCTGGGTGGACTGCTGCTCGACAACGCAGCCTTCGACCGCATTGCCGACGTGGTAACGGAAAACGACTTCTATCGTCACGACCATCGTCTGATCTGGCAGCACATCACTCGGCTCATCAGTCTTACCCGTCCGGCTGATGTGATTACCGTGTTCGAGTCGCTGCAGACTTCGGGTAAGGAAGACGAAGTGGGCGGGCTCGCGTACCTCAATACGCTGGCGCAGAATACGCCGTCGGCCGCCAATATTCGTCGTTACGCCGAGATCGTGCGCGACCGTGCCGTGCTGCGGAAGCTGGTGACAGTGGCCGACGATATTTCGTCGCAAGCCTTCAACCCCCAGGGCAAAGAAACCCGACAATTGCTCGACGAGGCCGAGTCGCGCATCTTTCAGATTGCCGAAGAAGGCGCCCGGGGTTCGGCGGGTTTTCAATCGTTGCAGCCTTTGTTGACCCAGGTGGTGGATCGCATCGACGAGCTCTATCATCGCGAAGGCGACTCCGATATCACCGGCGTGCCCACGGGTTTTGTGGATCTCGACAAAATGACCTCGGGGATGCAGGGCGGTGACCTCATCATCGTGGCCGGCCGGCCCTCCATGGGCAAGACCGCGTTTTCAATGAACGTGGGCGAACACGTCGCCATTGAGCAAGGGCTGCCGGTGGCGGTGTTTTCCATGGAAATGGGCGCCACTCAGTTGGCCATGCGGATGCTGGGCTCGGTTGGCTTGCTCGATCAGCATCGGCTACGCACCGGCAAGCTCGACGGCGACGACTGGCCGCGTGTGACTCACGCCATCCAGCGTATGCAGGAGGCTCAGCTCTATATCGACGAAACCCCGGCGCTCACCTCCATGGAAGTACGCGCCCGGGCGCGCCGGCTTGCCCGCCAGTGCGGCAAGCTCGGCCTGATCGTGATCGATTACCTCCAGCTGATGGGCGCCTCCAGCGCGGGTGAGAACCGCGCCACCGAGATTTCCGAGATCAGCCGTTCGCTCAAGGGACTGGCCAAAGAGCTCGATTGTCCTGTCATGGCGCTCTCGCAGCTCAACCGGAGCCTCGAACAACGGCCCAACAAACGGCCGGTGATGAGCGACCTGCGTGAGTCCGGAGCCATCGAGCAAGACGCCGACCTCATTCTGTTCATTTACCGCGATGAGGTGTACAACCCCGACACACCCGACAAAGGCACAGCCGAAATCATCGTGGGTAAGCAGCGTAATGGCCCCATCGGCACGGTAAGGCTCACCTTCCAGGGTTCGAGCACCCGCTTCCTCAATTTTTCGGCAACGGGGTATTGACTGGGTCCTGCTCGGTCACCGCAGTTGAGGCAGGCGTGGGGCGACTCACCAGGGCATCGTGCTGCGTCTGCGCGTCTTGGGATTCGCGGCTGAAGATCGACCAGCTGGCGATGAACATCGCGGCAATGAGGGGCCCGATCACAAAGCCATTGAGGCCAAAAAGCGCCAGCCCACCCAGCGTGGAGATCAACACCAGGTAGTCGGGCATTTTTGTATCTTTACCTACCAGCAGGGGACGAAGGATGTTGTCGACCAGCCCGATGACGAAGACGCCGAACAGGGTCAACATCACACCCTGCCAGATAGAGCCCGTTACCAGGTAATAAACCGCCACCGGTCCCCACACCAGTCCGGCGCCCACCGCCGGCAACAAAGACAGAAACGCCATGATCACGCCCCAGAGCAGGGCGCCCTGGATGTCGAGAACCCAGAAGATCAGGCCGCCCAGTGCGCCCTGGGTGGCGGCCACGATGACGTTGCCTTTGACGGTGGCTCGCACCACGGTGGTGAACTTGGCAAAGAGCTCGGTTTTGCGCCGTTCTTGCAAGGGAAAGGTGTCGATCACCAGCCGCGCCAGTTGCGAGCCATCGCGAAAGAGGAAGAACAGCAGGTACATCATGATGGCGAAGCTGACCACGAACTGGAAGGTGACCTGCCCCACGTTCACGGCCTGATTGGCCAGCATCTGGCTACCGGTCCGCATGGCGCTGCTCAGATAGGTGCGTAAGGTGTCGAAGTCCGTCAGGCCTACCCGGTTGAAGAGGTCCTGCACCCAGGGCGGCAAAGCGCGTCGGATCTGGTCGACATAACGCCCGAAGTCCATGTCGCCATCGCGGATCAACTGGTAAACATGGGCGATCTCCTGCACCAGTGAAGCGCCGATCATGATCATGGGCACAATGGCCAGCACCACACAGACCAGAAGGGTGAGGAAGGCCGCCAAGTTGCGCCGCCGGCCGCAGCGACGCTGGATCAGCCGATGCAGCGGGGCAAACAGGATGGCGAGGATCACTGCCCAGAAAATTGCTCCATAAAAAGGCAGGAGCAACCAGATGAAGGCGATGGACACCAACACCAGAAGGGCAACAAAAGCGCGTCCTTCGAAAGCGCGACGGGGCATGGCTGTACCTGAAGGTCAGAGAATCTCGGCGGCAAAGTCGGCCAACCGGGAGCGCTCGCCGCGTTGCAGCGTGATGTGGCCCGCGTGAGGCCAGCCCCGGAAACGATCGACAACGTAGGTGAGGCCAGAGCTGCCTTCGGTGAGATAGGGCGTGTCGATCTGGGCGATGTTGCCGAGGCAGACCACTTTCGTACCCGGTCCCGCACGTGTAATGAGGGTTTTCATTTGCTTGGGCGTGAGGTTCTGCGCTTCGTCGAGAATCAGGAATTTATTGAGGAAGGTGCGGCCCCGCATGAAATTGAGCGACTTCACCCGAATCTTGCTGCGAATGAGATCGAGCGTGGCAGAGCGCCCCCACTCGCCGCCCGCGCTGCTGTCGCCGGCATTGAGCACCTCGAGGTTGTCGTCGAGCGCGCCCATCCAGGGTTGCATCTTTTCTTCTTCGGTGCCGGGCAAAAAGCCGATGTCGTCGCCCACTGGCACAGTGGCCCGAGTCACAATGATCTCGCTGAAGCGTCGGGTTTCCAACACCTGAGTGAGCCCTGCGGCCAGTGCCAGCAGAGTTTTGCCGGTGCCCGCCTGACCCAGCAGCGATACGAAATCACACTCCGGATTCATGAGCAGGTTGAGGGCGAAGTTCTGCTCGCGGTTGCGTGCCGTAACACCCCAGACATTGTTCTTGCGATGGCTGTAGTCACGCAGGGTTTGCAAAACGGCGGTGTCGTCGTCGAGCTCCAGCACCTGGGCGTACAACGGCAATTCGCCTTCGAGAAAAACGAACTGGTTGATGGTGAATTGCCGGCAGATGTCGCCACTGAGGCGGTAGTAGGTGCTGCCACCGTTCTGCCACGATTCCACGTTCTCGCCGATCTGTTGCCAAAAGTCGCTGGGCAGCTCCATCATGCCGGTGTAGAGCAGGTCGGCGTCTTCCAGCACCTTGTCGTTGAAGTAGTCTTCGGCCGCCAGTCCCAGGGCGCGCGCCTTGAGCCGCATGTTGATGTCTTTGGACACCAGCACCACGCGTTGATCGGTGTGCCGGGCTTGCAGGCCGCGCACGACGCCTAGAATTTGATTGTCGCCCTTGCTGCCGGGCAGCTCTGCCGGCAATTCGCCGATCTTGGTGTCGGTCTGCAGCCAGAGCCGTCCACGCGCCTCGCGATTGCCCAGCGCGGACAACGCCACGCCTTCGCGAATGTGAACTTCGTCGGCTATCAGCTGGTCGAGGGTGCGACTCACCTGGCGCGCATTACGCGCGACCTCCGACATGCCCTTTTTGTTGTGATCGAGTTCTTCGAGGGTGGTCATGGGCACGAAAACGTCGTGCTCCTGAAACCGGAAGAGTGAAGAGGGGTCGTGCAGCAGCACATTGGTATCGAGCACGAAGAGGCGGCGGCCCGGCCGAGGATCGGCTGAGAGCTCGGCGCGCGGGGCGTGTTCGGTGCCCTTGGCTGCCCGTGGTGAACTGGCTGCGCTTTCGCGTGCCTCGGGTGGCGGTAGCGGAGCTTCTACGGGCTGTTTCGTGGCAGCCTTGTTGGCGGGCGCCGGCGCGCTGGTAGCTTGCTTGCTGGCTGCCTTCTTGGTAGCGGCTTTCTTGCTCGCCGCCTTCTTGGCGGCAACCGGCTCAGCGGCGGGCTGCTTGGCCGCGGTCTGCTCAGCGTCTTGGCGAGCGCTCTGCTTGGTGGCCGCCTTTTTGCTGGCCGCTTGTTTGCCGGCAGCCGCTGGGGCGCTGGCCTGTTTGGTGGCTGCGGGAGTTTTGACGACTGGGGTTACGGCGGCCGCCTTGGCAGCGGCCGAACTGCTGGAAGCATCGGGGTCGTCGTCCCCCTGCTGTCGACCCTGAGAGCTCCGCAAGGTGGGTGCTTTCTTGGGAGCGGGCAAAATGGTTGCCGGACGGGTCGGCATCTTGGGTAGCGGCATTGAGCGGTCTCCTGGTGACTGACGTGCACTCAGATAAAGAGCAAGGGCGACGGCCCGGATTTAGAGGGTTTTGACAAACTCAAGCACGGCCTGGGCATGACCGGGCACTTTGACTTTCCGCCATTCCTGAACGAGCTTGCCGTCGCGGTCGATGACGAATGTGCTGCGTTCGATACCCCGCACCTGCCTGCCGTACATGTTCTTCTGTTTGATCACGTCGAATTGGTTGCAGAGGGTTTCGCTGGCGTCGCTGATTAGCGTAAAAGGCAAGTCGTGCTTGCGTATGAAGTTCTCGTGCGATCTCACCGTGTCGCGCGAGACGCCCACGACATCGGCGCCCGCGTCTTGAAACTCGGTGTAGAGATCACGAAAGTTCTGGCTCTCGGTGGTGCAGCCGGGGGTGTGATTCTTGGGATAGAAGTAAATCACCAACACTTTGCCGCGCCAGTCGGAGAGTTTGACACGACCTTGCGTGCTGCCAGCTTCGAAGTCGGCTACGGTGTCGCCCACGACAGGTGGAGTCATCAGGGAGTTCCTCAGGGTGAAGGGTGGTTAGGCGTCGCCGCGCAGCAGCACGGCCACGACCCGACGGCCTTCGGCCATCAGGATGTTGTAGGTACGCGCCGCTGCCTGGGTGTCCATGGCTTCAACACCGACACCGGCGCGCAGCAGGGGATTGAGTTGATCGGGGGCCAGAAACCGTTGCCGGGCGCCGGTGCCAACCAGCACCACTTCGGCCTGGCCGGGCTGCGAGCTCACGGCGCGTGGCGCATCGAATTCGGCGAAGGGGTCGGCGGGAATTTCGGGCACACCGGCAACGCGTTTGAGCAGCTCGACAGTCAGTTCTTCGATGGTGCTTACGGCCCAGGCTTGGATTTCGCCCTCGGGGCCAAACACCACGGTGTCATGAAAGCGTTGCTGGTTGATTTCAATATAGCCAGCTCCGTAAGCCGTGACGGTGTTGAGGCCCGGGGTGGAATCACTGTGAAGTTTCAATCCGGCCTCCATGGTTGGATGGTCTTGCCATGTCGGAAATGATAGCGCACCTGTCAGCGGAACAGCCGGCCCACTTATCTTGAGCGCAGGTTCGCGCTACCATATAAGGTGATGGTGCCGCTTGTAGCATCTTGTGGAGAGTTTTATGTCTGAGAACCCGCAAACCACCCCACAGCCCATGCCTGGCGACATCACCGGCATGATTCGTGCGTCCCTCGAGCAACTCGCCCCCCACTGGGGCTGGTTTGTTGGTCTGGGCGTCGCCATGCTCGTCCTCGGCTTCTTGGCGGCAGTTCATATCTTTGCCGCCACGGTGGTCAGTGTGGTGTTCATCGGCATGCTGATGCTGCTGGCCGGCGTTGCCCATCTGGTTCAGGCCTGGCGTGTCAAAGGTTGGCGCAGTTTCCTCATCTGGACGGTCAGCGGGTTGGCCTACACGGTGGCGGGGGTGCTGGCCATTTACAATCCGCTGGCTGGCGCGGCCGCGCTCACGCTGGTATTTGGCGCCTTCCTCATTGCGGCGGGCGCCTTGCGGCTCTGGATTTGGTCACAGCACCGTTCCCAACAAGGGTGGCCCTGGTTGGCGGCCTCTGGCTTCATCACCTTGCTGGCCGGAGTGCTCATAGCCTCGGGTTGGCCTGCCAATAGCGTATGGGTGTTGGGCCTGCTTCTCGCTTTCGATCTTCTCTTTCAGGGGCTTTCGCTCTTGATGCTTGGAGTGGCGCTCAAACGCGGCGTGCCGTCGGGTGAGTAGTCCCGGCGTCTAAGAGCGGGGGTGTTCCGCTTGGTCAACCTCGAGCGGGTCAGCCGTAACACTGGGCTCCTCCGCCGAACTTGAACTGCGCGTTTTTTAGCTGCGCGTTGGTCGCCGTCAGGACGGAGTGGCTGGCCTGGCGCAGGGCGCGGCTATCAGCGCTTTGGGTGAAAGCCTTGAGCTGCGCGGGCTCCGAACAAACCGCGAAGGGGCTGCGCCCATTTGGCCTTGCTCTATAGGCCCCCTTACGTTAGATTATAGGGTTTTCCCATATTTACGTCTCGAAGGACCTGCCATGAGGGAGTTTTCGCGCATCGACCGCCTGCCACCCTATGTTTTCAACATTACGGGTGAGCTCAAGATGGCGGCGCGGCGGCGCGGTGAGGACATCATCGACATGTCGATGGGTAACCCAGACGGGTCCACGCCTACGCACATCGTTGACAAGCTGGTAGAGGCTGCCCGTCGGCCGAATACGCACGGCTATTCGGTGTCGCGGGGTATCCCCCGTTTGCGCAAAGCCATCGTCGATTGGTATCAACGTCGCTACCAAGTTGAGTTCGATCCCGACGCCGAGGCGATCGTGACCATTGGTTCGAAAGAAGGGTTGGCGCACCTCATGCTGGCCACGCTCGACCAGGGCGACACGGTACTGGTGCCCAACCCCAGCTATCCCATCCATATCTATGGTGCGGTGATCGCGGGCGCGAGCATTCGTTCCGTGCGCATGACACCTGGTGTGGATTTCTTCGACGAGCTCGAGCGGGCCGTACGCGAATCGATTCCCAAGCCCAAAATGATGATTCTGGGCTTTCCCAGCAATCCTACCGCCCAGTGCGTCGATCTGCCTTTCTTCGAGCGAGTGGTGGCGCTGGCTCGCGAGCACGATATTCTGGTGGTGCACGATCTGGCCTACGCCGACATCACCTTCGACGGCTATCAGGCGCCGTCCATCATGCAGGTGCCGGGTGCGCGCGACATCGCGGTGGAATTCTTCACCATGAGCAAGAGCTACAACATGGCCGGTTGGCGCATCGGCTTCATGGTGGGCAATCGCGATATGGTCAATGCCCTGGGGCGTTTGAAGAGCTATCACGATTACGGTACCTTCACGCCCATCCAGGTGGCGTCCATCGCTGCGCTGGAAGGCCCCCAAGAGTGTGTGGCAGAGGTGGTGGAGCAATACCGACTGCGGCGCGATGTGCTCGCACGTGGGCTGCACGACGCTGGCTGGGAGGTAGAAATCCCCAAAGCCTCCATGTACATCTGGGCCAAGATCCCCGAGCCCTACCAAGAACTGGGTTCATTGGAGTTCTCCAAACGTCTGCTGGCCGATGCCAAGGTGGCCGTGTCGCCGGGCATTGGTTTTGGCGAATATGGCGACGACCACGTCCGTTTCGCCCTTATCGAGAACGAGGCTCGCATCCGCCAGGCCGTTCGCGGTATCAAGCAGATGTTTCGCAAGGATGGCTTGCTCACGCGCGTGGCTTGAGGCCGCGCTGACCTGATTCAGCCTTGCCGTGCGGCAG